>JAYRTJ010000020.1:0-39572 GCA_041919675.1 Rhodospirillaceae bacterium
CGGCGATCGCGATGGCGTCGCCGGTCTTGATCTTCGCGGCATATTCCAGCGCGCGGTGGCGCCACATCGTCTTCTTGCGCGACGCCGGCACCTTGCTGAGCACGCCGAACACGTCGCGCATGACTTGACGCGTGGACACCTTGCGCAGGCCGGACTTCTTCAGATTTGTGGTTGGAATGCGCACGGTCATGCCGGTTTCAAGGCTTACGGTGAGCACGTCGATGGTCAGCGCGCCGACGGTTTCGGTCTTGATGCCGCCGACCTTTCCCACCCCGTGTCCCGGATACACAACGCTGTCACCGCTTTTGAAAGGCACGTTCGCCATGAGTCGTACTCCTGTACATGAAATGAGAGGGGCGTCGCCGTTCCGTCGCCTTGCGGTATCCGGAAAAAGAAAACGGCCTCGCATGATGCGAGGCCGTTCTTCGCGTGAAAGAAAGTTAGGCGGTCTTGAGGTTCGCGGCGGCGTCCTTGCCGCGTTCGTTCACGACGTCATAGCTGACGCTCTGACCTTCGTTGAGCGTGTTCAGGCCGGCGCGTTCGACGGCGCTGATATGAACGAACACGTCCTTACCGCCGTCCGACGGCTGAATGAAGCCGTAGCCCTTCGTCGCGTTGAACCACTTAACAGTACCCTTAGCCATGTCGATCTCCTAAGAAAGCGCATCATTGCGCGTGCGGCGTGCGACAACCGCGTTGCCGTTATACGAATCTAGCGATGTCTTGGAAGCGCCCGGACAGGGCTGGACAACAAGGCAGGCAGAAACTCGATTCGCAATATATACCGCGCCGAGCGGACTTTTTCAAGGTAAGGGTGGCTTGAAATATGCCGGGGCATGGGCGCGCCGGCCCCCTGAAACAAAAACGCCCGGGTTCGGCCGGGCGTTTGTTTCGTTTTTATGCCGGTAGGGGGCGGTTAACGCGAGGCGACCTGGGCGTCCGGCGAGATCGCCTGGCAGGCGTTTTTCGCTTTCGGGGCGGCGATGGCGCAGGCGCGGATCAGATCGGCCTTCGGCAGGCCGGCGATGCGGGCGCGGTAGATGGTCTTGCCGTTGCTCTTGCCGGTCTGAACCACGGCGGCGGCGGTGGCGTAGTCCGGTTTCAGCTTCAGTTCGGCGGCGCGGGCCTGGGTTTCGGCGGTGGCGCGGCTGGAGAAGGCGCCGACCTGGATGGCCCACATGCCCTGGGCGGCGGCCGGAATGGACGCGGACAAGGTGCTGGCCGGCTCGTTCACGTCACCGATGGCGGTTTCCGAGGCGCGGGCCTTGCCCTTCTTGGCGGTTTTGCTTTCGGCGCGCGCGACCATGATCGCCTGGGCCGGTTTCTTGAAGCTTTCTTCGTAGTTATAGATGCGGGCCGTGGCGACGGTGGTTTCCGGCTGGTTGGACAGCAGCGCAAAACCGCGGTCCAGAAGGTCGGCCACGTGACGGTCACGGGCGGCGGCCGTCGGGCCGCCGAAGGTCACGGCGACGATGCGGTGGCCGTCACGCATGGCGGAGGCGGAAAGATTGAAGCCCGAGGTATTGATGAACCCGGTCTTGAGGCCGTCGGCGCCTTCATAGGCGGCCAGCAGGCGGTTATGCGTGCGGTAGGTATAGCCGTTGAAGGTGAACTGATCCTTCGAGAACACGGCGTAATGCTGCGGGAACTTCTCGATCAGCGCCATGGACAGGGTCGCCATGTCGCGCGCGGTCGAGACCTGCTGCGGATCGGGCAGGCCCGAGGCGTTGCGGAAAACGGTGTTGCTCATGCCCAGTTCACGGGCGCGGGCGGTCATCATCTGGCCGAACTTGCCTTCGGTGCCGCCCAGGTGCTCGGCGACGACGGTGGCGATGTCGTTGGCCGACAGGATGACGAGGGCGTTGATGGCGTCCTCGACCCGCACGGTCGAGCGGGCCTTCACCATCAGCTTCGTGGGCGGACGGGTGGCGGCGAACTTGGACACCTTCATGCGGGTGTCGAGCTTCACTTCACCCCGGTCCATGGCTTCGAACAGCATGAGCAGGGTCATCATCTTGGTCATCGAGGCGGGATGACGCAGTTCATCGGGGTCGGTCGCGTACAGGACGCGGTTGGTGCCGGCTTCCATGACGATGGTCGCGTAACGGCCGGTCACCGGCGAGGCGGCGGCCTTGCTCTTCGCGGCATAGGCGGCCGAGGACACCAGCGGTGAACCCAGCATCAGAGCGATGGCAGCGAAACGTACTAATCCTGCGCGAAACGCCATCCTTTTCTCCCAACTCAAAATTTAAACACGACCCCAAACTTCGCCTGCCTGTGGGTAATTTTCACAGGGAGGTTGACCGCTTGTCGCGCCCTCGCCTTGGCGCAGGCGGATATCTTATGGGTAAAAATGTTAACCCCAGCCTTACCAGCGTGGGCAAAGGATACGGAAAACGACTCGGGCTGGCAACCCATCTCATTGAATCGAACCGGATTTCTACTTCTCTGCGAACAAATGGCCGGCGCCCTCGCGGTGCGGGCGCGTGGGCACAACGTAAGGCGGCAAGGGGTGTTCCTGCTAAATTCACCCTGGGCTGGGACCGGGAGGCGGTGGGGCGGCGTTAGGACGGGGGCGCCCGGCGGCCTTGCGCGCGGCCACACTGGAATATCGTTTTTTGCGCCATACTTAAGGTCTCGTTTGCTATTCTTGAGCGATGCTGGGTCCCGATGTTCACGTTAGCCAAAATGACTGATTTACCACGTCTTTCAGCCCCCCAAGGCCATAAGCCGGGCGATAACCCGGGCCATAGGCCGGGTCCTGCTGCGGGCTTCGAACCGGTGTCGGCCGGCCAAAACGGTGACGACCGCCGTCATGGCGGCGGCGACGGCCGTACGACCACCAATGTCGTGGTCAAGCCGCGCCCGAAGGTCAAAAAGCCTTCGATGTACAAGGTTCTGATGCTGAACGACGACTATACCCCGATGGAATTCGTCGTCCATGTGCTGGAGCGTTACTTCAGCAAGACGGCCGATGAAGCCACCCGGATCATGCTGCACGTCCACCAGAAGGGCGTTGGCGTGTGCGGCGTGTTCACCTTCGAGGTCGCCGAGACCAAGGTCAACCAGACCATGGAACTGGCGCGCAAGAACCAGCATCCGCTGCAATGCACGCTGGAGAAGGAGTAGCTGGCGTAAGCGCTGGACCGGCTTATGTAAGGGGAAAGCGCTTTTTGTTGAAAAGGAAGCCCGTCGTTGTCGATGTTATCGCAGAACCTGGAAAAGACCCTCCACGCCGCGCTCGCGGCCGCTGCAGAACGCAGACATGAGTACGCGACCCTCGAACACCTTCTGATGGCCCTGTGCGACGACGTCGATGCCGTCGCCGTGATGCGGGCCTGCAACGTCGAGGTCGATCAGCTGCGCAACACCGTGCGCGACTTCCTGAACGACGAACTCACCGAGCTTGTGTCTCCGCTCGGCGAAGATCCCAAACCCACCAACGGCTTCCAGCGCGTGGTGCAGCGCGCCGCGATCCACGTTCAATCGTCGGGCCGCGAAGAGGTCACGGGCGCCAATGTGCTGGTGGCGCTGTTCTCCGAACGCGAGAGCCACGCGGTGTACTTCCTGCAGACGCAGGACATGACGCGCCTCGACGCGGTCAATTACATTTCCCACGGCATCGCCAAGCGTCCCGCCGCGGGCGGTAACGCGGAACGCAAGCCCGTGGGCGGCGCCGATCAGGAAGCGCGCGCGGAAGACGTCGTGAAGAAGGGCCGCGAGGCGCTGTCCGCCTATTGCGTGGACCTCAACGAAAAGGCGCGCGCCGGCAAGATCGACCCGCTCATCGGCCGCGAAAAGGAAATCGAGCGCACCATTCAAATTCTTTGCCGCCGCACCAAGAACAACCCGCTGTACGTGGGGGATTCGGGCGTCGGCAAAACCGCCATCGCCGAAGGCCTCGCGCGCCGCATCATCAATAAGGAAGTGCCCGAAGTCCTGCACGACGCGACCATCTTCGCGCTCGATATGGGCTCGCTCCTGGCCGGCACGCGTTATCGCGGCGACTTCGAGGAGCGTTTGAAGGCGGTGGTCTCTGAACTCGAAGCGACCAAGGGCGCGATCTTGTTCATCGACGAGATCCACACGGTTATCGGCGCGGGCGCGACCTCGGGCGGCGCCATGGATGCGTCGAACCTCCTGAAGCCGGCTTTGGCGTCGGGCACCCTGCGCTGCATGGGCTCGACCACCTACAAGGAATACCGCACGTATTTTGAAAAGGACCGCGCGCTGGTGCGCCGCTTCCAGAAGGTCGACGTCACCGAGCCGACGATCGAAGACACCATCAAGATACTGAAGGGCCTGAAGCCGTACTACGAAGAGCACCACAAGGTCCGCTATACCTCCGAGGCGATCCGCACGGCGGTGGAACTGGCGGCCAAGTACATTCACGACCGCAAGCTGCCCGACAAGGCGATCGACGTGATCGACGAAGTGGGCGCCTCGCGCATGCTTCTGCCCGAGAACAAGCGCCGCAAGGTGGTCTCGGTGAAGGACGTGGAAGACGTGGTGGCCAAGATCGCCCGTGTTCCGCCGAAGAGCGTCTCGCGCGACGACAAGAAGTCGCTGCAGAACCTCGAGCGCGACCTCAAGACCATGGTGTTCGGTCAGGATGCCGCGATCACGGCGCTGTCGAGCGCGATCAAGCTCGCGCGCGCCGGCTTGCGTGAACCGGAAAAGCCGATCGGTTCGTACCTGTTCGCCGGGCCGACGGGCGTGGGCAAGACCGAAGTCGCGCGCCAGCTCGCCGCCTCGCTGGGCATCGAGCTGCACCGCTTCGACATGTCCGAATACATGGAGCGTCACTCGGTCTCGCGCCTGATCGGCGCGCCGCCGGGCTACGTGGGTTTCGATCAGGGCGGTCTTCTGACCGACGCCGTCGATCAGCATCCGCACTGCGTGCTGCTGCTCGACGAAATCGAGAAGGCGCACCCGGACCTGTACAACATCCTCCTGCAGGTGATGGACCACGGCAAGCTGACGGACCACAACGGCAAGAGCGTCAATTTCCGCAACGTGATCTTGATCATGACCACGAACGCGGGGGCGTCCGAGCTGGCCAAAAACGCCATCGGCTTCGAACGCGAGAACCGCGTGGGCGAGGACCAGGAAGCCATCGAGCGGATGTTCACGCCGGAATTCCGCAACCGCTTGGATGCCGTCATCACCTTCGCCAACCTGTCGCCGGAGGTGATCAACAAGGTCGTCGATAAGTTCGTGATGCAGCTCGAAGGCCAGCTTTCGGATCGCAACGTCACGATCGAACTCACGATGGAAGCCAAGCTGTGGCTGGCCAAGCGCGGCTACGACAATAGAATGGGCGCCCGTCCCCTGGGCCGCGTGATCCAGCAGGAGATCAAGAAGCCGCTGGCCGATCACCTCCTGTTCGGCGATCTCATCACCGGCGGCCATGTGCGCGTCGACATCGTCGACGACAAACCGTCGTTCACCATCACGCCGTCCAAAGCCGCGCCGAAGAAAGAAGGCGAAGACGACCAACTCGACGGCGACCTCGAAGACGACACGAAGACACCGCAAACGGTGAAGTAGAAAACGTTTTTATTCCTCTCCCCCCGCGATGGACCCATCGCGGGGGGAGAGGGAATAAACGGCCTCTAATGGCGCCTGCGGTGTCTGAGGAACGCGACAATCAGCTTCGCCAGCGCCGGCTTCGAGTGGGTCGTGCAGTCCACGCCGGATTTTCTGAGAAAGCGGGTGAGGGCCAGTTCCTCGCCGTCGATGACGGGCTCGGTGCCTGTGCTCTCCTTGCGAAGACCGCGTTCGAGCTTCGGGATGACGTCCGTGGCGATTTTCGATTTACGGGGCATAAGTCACGAGACGATGGGGCCGGACACTCAAACGTATCCGGCCCGTGATCGTTCCAGCCTCAGAACGAGCTCGCCGCCACCGGCGCGAGTTTGCCGGGCTTGCTGAAGCGGCCGATGTACATGTTCTTGCCGACGATGTGGCCGTCCATGGCTTTCAGGATTTCGTCGCGTCCCGCCGTCGCCGGCAGATCGAGTTTGATGTCGAGCGCGAACAGCTCGAACATATAGTGAAGCTTCTTGCCCGGACGGCCGCACATCGGCGAGTAACCGATATGGCCGTCATGCTGAGTCTGCTGCGAACCGTCGGCCAGCGGCGTCTTCGCCGGGATCCCTTCGGGCAGCGAACGCGCGGCGCCGGGGATGTTCCAGACCGCCCAGTGGAAACTGTCGTCTTTGCCCTTGTTCGGGTGCACGTCCGGGACGTGGAACATCAGGGTGTAGCTGACGGTGCTGGTCGGCGGATCGATCCACGTAAAGCCCGGCGAGACGGGGGCCTTCGCAAGACAGGTGTGTTTCTCCGGCGCGTCGCCGCCGTCGGTGAAGGACGTCGTGCTCATTTGCATCGTCGCCGGGGTCGGCGCTTCCTCGGCCGCTTGAACCCCGGTCACCGCGAGCGCCGCCGCGGCCGCAATCATCGAAATACGCATGTTGGATCTCCCTAAAAATCCGAAACCAAGTTCACCTGCACCCGGCGCGCCTTGTTCGGCGCGAAAGCGCCGGACGAGCTCACCGTCCAGGACCAATCGTTGAACACGTTCATCACCTGAAGACGCGCGGAGGCGGCGTTGTCCATCAGCTTGAAGTTATAGCGCGCGCCGAGGTCCACTGTCGTGATCGAAGGCAGTTCCAGCGTATTGGCGCGGTTCGCATAGACCGGCCCATCCTGCACGACGGCGCCGGTGAGCGAGAAGCCGTTCCATTCCTTTGGCCCATACTGGACATTCAAGCGCACGTTGCGCGCGGGGCGGCCGACGGGGACGGGGCCGATGACGCCGGCCGTGGCCTGGTTGCCTTCGATGCGCGCTTTCAGCAGCATCGCGCCCGCGACGACGGTCAGGCCCGGCATCGGTTGTCCCGAGAGGGAAAACTCCGCGCCCCGGTGGCTCACCTCGCCGACATCGGTGAACAGATTGACGGCGTCGCGCTCGAAAAAAGGCTTCTTCACTTCAAACACGCCGGCGATGAACGTCAGCCGCGGCGTAACGCGGTAGCGCAGGCCCGCGTCCATTTGTTTGGTCAGGCTGGCGGGCAAGGCTTCGCCGCGGTTGGTGGCGTTGTCCGGCGCGATGCCCGATTCCTCGAGGCCGCGCGTATACCCCGCGTAAAAAGCCAAGGCCGGGCTGGCGTTGATCGCCAGGGTCGCGTTGTAAAGCCAAGGCCGGCTCTTGGTTTTGGCTTCGGGCAGATTGGGCTGATTGACCTTCCGATCATAAAACGTCTTTTGCGCGCCGGCGCTCAGTTCACCGACGCCGCGCCATTGACCGACGTAGGACAGGCCGGGGGTCACCTGGAAGACATCGTCCCTGCTGGTGGCCGTCAGGGTGTAGACGGGCGCCGGGACGGGGCTGACGGCGCCGATGCGGGCGGCGCCGAACGCGCGTGTGTCGCTGCCGCCGAAATCGCGATGAACGTCGCGGCCTTTGACGGCGATATGGAAGGTGTGCTGCCGCTCGCCCTCGACGAGGGCGCGCGAGAGTCTGATCTCGCCGGAGGTCGAGGCGGCGTATTGCGGTTGACTGCGCGTGATGTCGAGCAGCGCGTTGCCGTCCGGCTGCACATTCCGGAAGAAGATGATGTACTCGTCCTGCAGATCGTTGACGGACCGGAACAAACCGGCGCGCAGGCGCCAATCGGTCGCGGGTTCGGCAAGAACGACCGCGCCGAAATTGCGCGCCACGCGATTGCGTGCGGCCCACTCCTGGCCGAAGTAAACGGAACGGTCGTACTTCGGCGGGGTGAAGGCGCCGGCGCTGAACATGAAGGGCTGCCCTTCGCCGTCGATGCCGTTGAGGCCGTGAAAGAAGCCGAGCACGTTGAATTTGTCGCTGGGCGTCCAATTCACCGCGGCGGACGAGACGATGTTGTCGTAGCTTGCGCGCCAATCGTACTTGTTGCGCGCGACGGCGAGGCTGGCGATGGCGCCGAGACGGTCTTTAACGATCGGCGTGGAAATATCCGCCTCGATCTGCGCGTTCCCATATGGCCCGTACTGAAAGCTGAGGCTCCCCGCGAAATCGTCGCCGGGCCGGCGAAGGTGAATGTCGGTGATGCCGGTGGGGGCGGGGAAGGGGTACGACTGGGCCGACAGCCCGACGCGCATGGTCGTGCCGGTATCGATGCGTCCGTTCAACATGAACTGCTGGTCGAAATAGAGGCTGTCGAGGCGGATATTGCCGGCTTGCTGCGGGCTGAATCCGCGCGCGCTGGTGTCGCTGTAGAGGCCGACGTTCTGATCGCCGATGGAAACGCCGAAGGCGTCTTCGGCTGAGGTAACCGCGTTTTCGCCTGCGCGCTGCGCGCTTGCCGCAAATGGAACCATCAGGGCGGCAAACGCCGCACCCGCGAACAACGACCTTTTGAGCACGCCGATCCCCCCGACCACCTTGCGTCACGATACAGAAAACACGGGAGGGCGGGCAAGAAAAAGGCCGCCCGCCGGCGGGCTCAAACGCGGAAGCGGGCCGCGGGAAGCCAGATCCTGACCGTCGTTCCGCAACCCTCATCGCTTTGAATGTCCAATACGCCGCCGTGGTGCGCGATGATGGAGTGGCTGATGTACAGTCCAAGCCCGGAGCGGTTGTCGTTTCGGCTCCCTGTCTTCGCGCGCAGGAAGGGCTTCCCGAGATGGCCGATAAGCTCCTGCGGAATCCCGGCGCCGGTATCGGTGCATGCGATGATCAAGTCTTCACCCGACACCGTCGTCTCGATGAGGATCGAGCCGGTCGAGGGCGTGTGGCGGACGGCGTTGCTTAAGAGATTGAGAATGACGCGCGCGATCGCGGGGCGGTCGCCGATGAGTTCCAGGCCCGCCGGTGTCTCCGCGATCCGGATGGGCAACACGGTCTCCGGCGCCGATCTCTGAATGGTCTCGCGGCAGTCTTGCAGAAGTTCGGCGAGGCCGAACGTCTCGGTCCTTGTTTCGAGTTGTCCGGCTTCGATGCGCGAAAGATCGAGCAGGCTGTCCACGAGCGAAAGAAGAAGTTTTCCGCTGGCGTGGATATGTTCGGCGTACTGGCGGTAACGGCCCGCGCCCGCCGCGCCGAAGAAATCGACGCGTATGACATCGGCAAATCCGATGATTGCGTTGAGCGGCGTACGCAGGTCGTGACTCATCTGCGCAAGGAACGTCGATTTCGCCGTGCTGGCGGCCTCCGCGGCGCTTTGCGACTTCAAAAGCGTATCGCGGTCTTTCTGCCAGGCGATTGCGATGGAAACGGTGTTGGAGAAATCCATCGCCACCTGCAGTTCGCCGGGCGGAGGCGCGTGCGGGTGATCGTGATAGACCGCGAAGGTGCCGATGCAACGCTGTTCGACGTCGAAAAGCGGAATGGACCAGCAGGCCGCAAGCCCAAATCGCGCGGTGATCTCCCATGCGATCGACCATTTGGGATCGCGGGCGATATCCTCCGTAATGACGGTCTTGCCCGTCGCGACGGCGGTTCCGCAGGCGCCGATATCCGGGCCGATCGGAAGGCCGTGAAGGGCCTTTATGTACTCTTCCGGCATACTCGGCGCCGCGCCCGGAATGAGGCATCGCGCGTCCTCATCGACCAGCATGATCGAGCAGCGCGCCCCGGGGATGAAAGTTTCAAGCAGCAGGCATGTGCGGACCAGGACCGACGTCAGGTCTTTCCCGGACGCCACGAGGGCCAGAATCTCTTTCTGTGCGTCTTCGATGATCACGGGAAAAGCGCTCGCGAGCGGAAAAGGAAGGAGCCGCTATTCTAGCCGCTAAACAGCTGCGTTCACGACGTCATTTGTGGTTTCGAACCGCCACCGACATCCGCGCGGGCGGCGGGGGATGCCCCCTTAATGGCGGTCTTTCATAATATAGGGTGTCGCACGATCCGAAAATTCGACGCCTCCAAGAGGGCGTCAATAATGCGTCGCACAGAGCGACTGCGGACAGGGACGGTAAAGTCCTCGAAAACTGAATCTGTGTTGCGCCGCTACGCGGCATAAAATGAGATCCCGTCAATTGCGATGAGTGGGCCTCGGGGGGGCATTCATCGCACGGCAATGCCGGGCAAAGAAAAAGGGCCCAGCCGGTTTCCCGGCTGGGCCCAAAGACTTCAAGTCAGGCAGGAAGTCTTAGACGCTGTAGTACATGTCGAATTCGACCGGGTGCGGCGTCATTTCGAAACGCTTCACTTCGGCCATCTTCAGCTCGATCCAGCTGTCGATGAAATCCTTGTCGAACACGTCGCCGGCGCGCAGGAACGCGTTATCGGCGGCGAGGTTCTCGAGAGCTTCGCGCAGGCTGCCGCACACCGTGGGGACCTGGGCGAGTTCTTCCGGCGGAAGGTCGTACAGGTTCTTGTCCATCGGGTCGCCCGGGTGGATCTTGTTCTTGATGCCGTCGAGGCCGGCCATCAGCATCGCCGCGTAGGCGAGGTACGGGTTGGCGCCCGGATCCGGGAAGCGCACTTCGACGCGCTTGCCCTTGGGGCTGGCGACGTACGGGATGCGGCACGACGCCGAGCGGTTGCGCGACGAGTAGGCCAGCAGCACCGGCGCTTCGTAGCCCGGCACCAGGCGCTTGTAGCTGTTGGTGAGCGGGTTGGTGAAAGCGTTCAGCGCCTTCGCGTGCTTGATGATGCCGCCGATGTAGTACAGGCAGGTTTCCGACAGGTCGGCATAACCCGAACCGGCGAAGGTGTTCTTGCCGCCCTTCCAGATCGACTGGTGCACGTGCATGCCCGAGCCGTTGTCCTGGTAGACCGGCTTCGGCATGAAGGTGGCCGTCTTGCCGTACGAGTGCGCAACCATGTGCACGACGTACTTGTACATCTGCATGTGGTCAGCGGTCTTCACCAGCGTGTCGAACTTGATGCCGAGTTCGTGCTGCGCCGGGGCGACTTCGTGATGGTGCTTTTCCATCGGCACGCCCATGTCGGCGAGGACCGACACCATTTCGGCGCGCAGGTCCTGGCACTGGTCGACCGGAGCGACCGGGAAGTAGCCGCCCTTCGGACGCGGACGGTGGCCCGGGTTGCCTTCATCGTACTTGCGGCCGTCGTTGATCGGCAGTTCTTCGCTGTCGAACGAGAAGAACATGTTCGTCGGCTGCGCCGAGTAGCGCACGTCGTCGAAGACGAAGAATTCGGCTTCCGGACCGAAGTAGGCGGTGTCGCCCACGCCGGCGGATTCCATGTACGCAAGCGCCTTCTTGGCGATGGCGCGCGGGCAGCGGTTGTAGAGCTGGCCGGTGGCCGGCTCGTACGTGTCGCAGAACAGCACGAGCGTCGGCTGCGCGGTGAACGGATCCATGACGGCGGTCGACAGATCCGGCTTCAGCTGCATGTCGGACTCGGCGATGTCCTTCCAGCCCGCGATCGACGAACCGTCGAACATGATGCCTTCGGTCAGCATCTCTTCGTCGATGGTGTCGATGAACTGCGCGGTGTGCTGCCACTTGCCCGCCGGGTTCGTGAAACGGAAGTCGACGTACTTGACTTCCTTTTCCTTGATCATGTCTTGAACTTTTTTCAGGTCGTTGTTGGCTTTTTTGTCGGCCATGATTCCTGTTCCTGCCATTTCGTGTTGTTGCCGTTGGAAGCGTTCGCCCGTTCTTGGAAGTCCGGGCTGTAGCTTCTTGTTCGTGGTTAGTGGCCGGTTCTTTCGTCCGGCGCGTAGATGTGGGAGGCGAGACGAGCCCTCTGCCGGTTAAACAGCGTCCGCGCCGCGTTCTCCCGTGCGGATGCGGATGGCATCCTCGATCCCATAAACGAAAATCTTTCCGTCCCCGATCCGTCCGGTGTGAGCGGCCTTCTGGATCGCTTCGATCGCGCGGTCAAGCATGGCGTCGTCCATGACGATTTCGATTTTCACCTTCGGGAGAAAATCGACCACATACTCGGCGCCGCGATAAAGCTCGGTGTGACCCTTTTGACGGCCAAAGCCTTTGGCTTCGGTCACGGTGATGCCCTGCAAACCCACCTCGTGCAAGGCCTCTTTGACCTCGTCGAGCTTGAACGGCTTGATGATGGCTTCGATCTTTTTCATTACGTCCCTCCATGGGCCCCGCGTGCCGGCGGCTTGCGCAGCCTCTTTTGAGGGTGTGCAAACCGTCGCGCCGGCGGCGTGGCCAAAAAAACGCGGCGCCCCCTCACTTTCAAAACGCGTGCCAGTTTCGGTTTCGGCGCTCATCGGGGAATTCGCGCGTTTCCCGCCCCGCGCCACCGCCGGGTCTGCTCAAGAAGGGGGCGGCCTGAGTAATTCTTGGGCAGCTGGTGCGAGAGGAGGGGAGCCTGTCCCTTGCTTGACGGGCCGGGTGGAAGGGTTTAGGAACCCCGGCACCACCCAAAAAGTGGTTCCAATCAGGGGGCCGTGGCATGCCAGGGCCCGAAAGTGCGGCGGACGTAGCTCAGTTGGTAGAGCGCCAGTTTGTGGTACTGGATGTCGCGGGTTCAAGCCCCGTCGTTCGCCCCATTTCCTTCCTTTCCCCAAAAACACCGACTTTGCCGGGCGCGCCCGGCGCCGCTGAAGTCTTGTTTGGGCGGAGAATGCGGTATTATTATACCGCATAAAAAAGACCCTTATTTTTCGGGCTTTTGGTTGACTTAAAAAAGCACATCGCGATAATGCGCCGCCTTCGGGTAAGGCGGATCAAAAAAAGCCGCCGGCTCACACTTGTTTAGGACCAAACACATGCGGACATATTCTGCGAAGCCCGCGGACGTGGAAAAGAAGTGGCTGCTGATCGACGCCGATGGGCTCGTTCTCGGCCGCCTGGCGGCGATCGTCGCCGGCCTTCTGCGCGGCAAGCACAAAGCCCAGTTCACGCCCCACATCGACACGGGCGACAACGTGATCATCATCAACGCCGAAAAGGTGAAGCTGACCGGCAAGAAGGCCGAGCAGCGCGTGTTCTACTGGTACTCGGGTTTCCCGGGCGGCCTGAAAGAGCACACCCCGAAGCGTACGTTCTCGGGCGCCTATCCGGAGCGCGTCATGCACCGCGCCATCGAGCGCATGATGCCCAAGGACAGCCCGCTCGCCCGCGCGCAGATGAAGAAGCTGAAGATCTACGCCGGCGCGGAACATCCGCACACCGCCCAGAACCCGGAAACGGTCGACATCGCCGGCCGTAACCGCAAGAACAAGCCGTAAGGGAAGGACAGGTCATCATGGCCGAAACGAGAACCACTCTGGCTGATCTCAAGTCCGCCACCCAAGGTGCGGCGCCGAAGCACGAACCCAAGCGCGACAAGCAGGGCCGCTCCTACGCGACCGGCAAGCGCAAGAACGCGGTCGCCCGCGTGTGGGTGAAGCCCGGCAAGGGCAAGATCACGGTGAACGACCGTGAGCTCGAAAAGTACTTCGTGCGCCCCGTGCTCCGCATGCTCATCAATCAACCATTCACGGTCACGAACCGCCTGAACGAATTCGACGTCGTGTGCACCGTCACCGGCGGCGGCCTGTCCGGCCAGGCCGGCGCGGTCCGTCACGGCATCTCGAAGGCGCTGACCTATTACGAGCCGGCGCTTCGCCCGGCCCTGAAGGCCGGCGGCTTCCTGACCCGCGATCCGCGTGTCGTCGAACGTAAGAAATACGGCCGCAAGAAAGCGCGTCGCAGCTTCCAGTTCTCGAAGCGCTAACTCGGCACCTTCAAGTTATCGGGAAATATCAAGGGGTTGGATACTTTTCCAACCCCTTTTTGCTATTCACCAATCGTTCACCAATCCTTGTGAAACCCACAGGGTCGAGTTATCGTTTTCCACCAATCGTTCACCAATTTTGGACGCAAGGTGGTGCCAATGGCCTTCTACGAGAACGCCCACCGGCTCCGGGACGGAGCCATCCTGGTCTACACCCGGCCAGGCCGGAAAAAGACCACCTTCCAGGCTCGCCTCAAAATCCAGGGCCTCGTCGGCTACGTCACCAAGTCCCTCAAGACGGCCGAACTCAACGCCGCCCTGGCCGAAGCCGAAGACCTCTATTACGAGCTGCGGGCCGCCCATAAGCAGGGCCTCGACGTAAAGGTCGCCGGCAACCTCCGTTTCAAAGATCTGTGGCAGCGCTTCTACGATGCCCATAAGGCGGGGCTCTCGGTCCACCGCCAGAAGCTCCATAAGTCCTTTTCCGAAAATTACTTCATTCCCTACTTCGGCGAGCACCGCGTGGCCGATATGCCCGATGCCTTCGTTGAGCAGTACTGGGACTGGCGTATTAATTTTTACGACCCCGAGCGCTGGGAAGCCGAGGGACGGGAAGGCCCGATCCCCGCGAACGCGGCCCGCACGCCCGCGCAAAAGACCCTGGATATGGAAGCCGGAATGCTCCGGCAGATTTTCCGCTGGGGAAAACGGGTCGGGTTCGTGAAGCGGGAGCCTTGGGCCAAGGCGCCCAAGGTGACGCACACGAAAGGCGTTGTGCGCCGACCGACCTTCACAGAAGAAGAATGGAAGAGAATCTACGAACACCTCCGCAAATGGGTCGGCGAGAAGACGCAGACCACAAAAGGCAAAAACGGCGGGAAGCTCCACCGCTCCGGCCCTCACGCCTTGCATCGCCTTCAACGGGAAATGCTCCGTCACTACTTGCTGTTCATGGCGAACAGCGGCCTCCGGCCCAATGAAGCGCGCCAGCTCCTTTGGCGCGACATCCGAGAAGAAGCGGATGAAGATGGAACACCCGCTCTTGTCATCGAAGTGGCCCCGACGACAAAGACCGGCGCGCGTACCGTCGTGTGTCGGGAAGGGGCCGCCCGTTATCTGGAACGCCTGAAAAAGCTTTCCAATCATACCGAAGCTGACGATCACATCTTTTGCAGCTACGACGGCGAACCCGTGGACGACTTCAACAAGTCGTTCAAAAAGCTCCTGACGGACCTTAAACTTTTGAACGACCGCTGGGGCAAGCGGCGCTCCGTCTATAGCCTCCGCCACTTCTACTGTACGGAATCGCTCCTATCGGGAGTCCCGATCCACGTCCTCGCCAAAAACATGGGGACTTCCGTTGCCTACATCGAGCACCATTACAGCCACGTCCTGACTCTCATGCAGGCGAAGCAACTGCGGACAAAAAAATTCAAATCCGAGAAAGCTGCGGCCGAGAAGCCAGCGAAGGCCGCTCGATCACCACACGATCCTAAAGCGGCTCACTGATCCGCCGAACTGCCGATCAGCGAAGGGTGGCCCACCCGGAGCCGGCAAGCTTGTTTCGGCGGATCGTAAGCCCGCCCGCCGCGGCGGACTCTTGCGGGCGTCTTCCTTGCCAGCGGCCGGAGATAAAGCATCGAGTTCGATGCGCCGGCCACTTAGCTGGCCCTTCGCACGCGCCCGCTGGTAGCGGTCTTAGCGCGCTGCCTACGATTGTGTGGCGGAGATAAGGGTGGCCAGCCCAAGGATATAAAGAAGGCGAAGAAGCTTGCGAAAGAATGGAGCGAATAGGATGGCAAAGAAAAAGTCGACTACGTTTGATCCGGCCGAGGCTCTGACCTCCGACGAAGCCATCGCTGCGTTCATGGCCAATGCTTTTGAATCCGAGGACGCGGGTTACATTGCTCACGCGCTTGGCGTGGTGGCGCGCGCGAAGGGCATGGCGCAGATTGCCAGTGACACGGGCCTATCCCGTGAGCAGCTTTATCGGTCGTTCAGTGAGAAGGGCAATCCTACTCTAAAAATACCATTGCCGTTATGAGAGCGCTCGGCATCGAACTAACCGCGAAGATTCACGCGTGATCTGGAGCGACAATGGGCGGCTTCGGCCGGGCAGAATGCGGCTTATGACAAGCTAATTCCGCTCTGAATTCTGTCGCTTTCCTATAATATTCCCGCTGGGCGGGTGCCGATTCTGAGGTCGGCCATCCATTTTTGTAGCCTTCTCGGAAGCCTTCGCCTCACAGCGATAGGCATTCGGGTAAGAGCGAGCCCGACCGCTGGAACGAGGTTGTCGCGGATCACGAGTTTATGCGCGCCAATCGCAGCGCCTTCGATGCCTGCCGGGCGGCTGCGGCGAAATCGAAGAAAGACGAGAAATGCACGATCATCATTTCTCCTCAGATATCGCCGACCACCGGGGAATTCCCCGCACCACCGCCCTGATGGCTTCTCTAAACAGGTGTTCGATTGAAAATTAGGTGGCGCGCGCCGTCGCGATCCTGCGTTGGCGATTATTCTACCGGGAGGCGTGAACCGTGCCGGATTTCAAGGATGGTGACGATTTTATTCTCGATACAAAAAATGATCCGATAGTTGTTGTAAATCAGATGCCGCACTTCTTTTAGATCGAGCAGGTCGTTTTCCGGTGCCAACGGGCATCGCTTGGGCATCGTTTTAAGAGTGCTGATTTTCTCGTATAGGCGCTTCACCATCTTTCCGGCCGCGCGGGGATCGTCCTGCACGATGTAGGCAAAGATTGCGTCAAGATCACTCTCAGCGCCGGTCGTAATCGTGATCTTATATGTCATTTTCTGGCGCGTTCGCTTGAGCGGCCCTTTTTACCAAGGTGTTTGGTCTCAAGTTCGGTGAAAGCCGCATCGAAATCGCGGACCTGGCCGCTTTTCATTTCCGCAACGCGATCCTGCAAGCGGCGTAGATCGTCCGCCTCCTGCGCTTTCGAGAGCAGTTCTTGGTAGGACTTCGCATCCTGCACGACCAGCTCGGCCTGTCCGTTTACGGTCAGGACGGCGGGTTGCCCCGTTTTCTTGAGGCGCTGGGCATAGTCTTTGGCGTTTCTCAGGAAGTCCGTCATCGGATGGATTTCACTCAGGTCTATGGTGGGGGTACGCATAAAAGCCTCTCATACTTAAAGCATATAATTATATGATATGCGGGCGGCCCCGAAATGGCAACCGTTCGGGCGGGTGTAATATGGCCTAGCGCGCCGCGCAGAGTGGACGAAAGCTCGCGTTCTCTGTTCCCGTGAAAGTCCTACAGGACGCGAGAGGAATGGCGACAAATAACAACTGTTTCGTGAGCGCGCGAAATGGTGGATAAACTCATTTCAGTGATCAATTTGCGTAAGGTTGGCGCGATAATTCGGGAGTGATGAAAATGCCATTCACCAATCATTCACCAAAAATTTTCGTGTCTAAAAATTATTGAATATCAATATGATCTAGAGACGCCAGTTCTCGAAGCGTTAAAGCGGAAAGTCATTTTTCCACGAGAATCAAAGGGCTCGCGCAAGCGGGCCCTTTTTTCTTGCGTCGCAGAATCGTAGCAGACTGCTGGAATTATTGACGTTTTGGGTTAGTGGCGTTAGCAGTTTGAACGCAGATTCGCGTTCAAAGAGCGTTTTTCATGCCATACTACCAGAACAGGAAAGAATTCTTCGGCGGGCTGCTGATTCTATATCAGCGTGATCTAGAAACTGCCGTTCCCCAAAGCTGAACATGAAGCAAAAGAAGCCGCAATCGGTGCGCTAAGTGAAATCGAGGTTAGTGCGGTTGCGGCCTATAAACGCGGTGAAATAAATCAAGAAGCATTCATGCAAATTCTGAAAACTCAGAAAATTGCCTGAAGGCCGAATGCAATGCGAGGGGGCATGGCAAAAGCAAAAGCTGATTTTCGAACTGAATTACAGGAATCAGGTCGGCGGGTTTTCGACCGAGTTAAGCTGTATCTTCCAAAAGTGAACTTCGGAAGCGTTTTGTATCACTACACAAACCTCGATGCCGCCTTCAGCATAATAAATTCACAAACTCTGAGGCTTACGAGCGCGCATCATTTAAGCGATGTCAGCGAGAAGAACTACGGCGCAAATTTATATAAGAAGGCTGTTTCAAGTTTCGCGTGGTGTCGTCCTCAGCTTAAAACGGCGAATTTGGCTTCGATTGATGTGACTGCGACGTATCTGGCAAATGTCTTTTCGTTAACTGAAGCCGATGATTTGCTCAGTCAGTGGCGCGCATTTGCTAACGATCCAACAAACCCGGGCATCGTTTTAGGTTTAGATTCATCCCTGCTCGTCAGCGCGCATCTCGACTTCCCGATTGATCCTGTGAATGCTGTTCGCGGGATTTTTCGTGTCATCTATGCGTAAGAGCAGGTTCACGGAAGAGCCGATCCGTTGTCGGCTGCGGGAGCTTGCGTCCCAACGCCGGCGCTTCGGCTATCGGCGCCTTGGGCTTTTGCTCGGCAGGGAAGGCATCGTGCTGAACCACAAGAAGCTCTATCGGCTGTACCGCGAGGAACGGCTGATGGTGCGTAAGCGGGGCGGCCGCAAGCGTGCCCTCGGCACCAGATCGCCGATGGCGTTACCTCAGGGACCGAACCAGCGGTGGTCCCTGGACTTCGTCAGCGATGCCCTGGCCAACAGCCGCCGCTTCCGCATCCTCGTGGTCGTCGATGACTTCACGCGGGAGTGCCTGACCCTGGTGGTCGATAACTCGCTGTCAGGGATCAGGGTGGCGCGGGAGTTGGACCGGATCGCCGAGTTCCGCGGCCGCCCCTGTATGGTCGTCAGCGACAACGGCACCGAGCTGACCTCGCACGCCATCCTAGCTTGGCAAGAGGAGCGTCACGTGGAATGGCACTACATCGCACCGGGCAAGCCGATGCAGAACGGCTTCGTTGAATCATTCAATGGTCGGCTGCGCGATGAGTGCTTAAACGAACACCTGTTCGCCAATCTTCTGGAGGCCCGCCGGCTGATCGAAGACTGGAGAATCGACTACAACACCAACAGACCGCACACGAGCCTCGGAGGGCTCACACCGATTGAGTTCGCAACCTGCCCTAGCGAGGGGCATAACCAGAACAGAATCTCCCTATGAACGAGGGCGTCACGGGGAGCAGGTCATCCCGGACGCCGATCCCCCAGTTTGAACCCCGGCATATATATTGGGATTCACCCATGACGCTCTAAAAAAACCTCGTTAGATTTCCGAACTATACAGAGAGGTCTGCTTTTGTACCGAACGGTCCTCAGGTAGGACCAGCCGCGCAGATGGGCTGGGCACTACGTTCTCGATGTCGCCCGAAAAGCGCGAATTTACGCAAATTTTCCCTTGTTATTCAGTGGAATTCATTGAAATGTGTGGGGGAGAAACTCGGGACATCGTCGTCACGGCGAGCAAAGAGTTTCCGTGGAACTGGTCAGCGACGCGAATAGAACTGCATAACTTCGCTTATTGCGATGCAGTGAGACATTTGAAAACGGCAGGCAACTGGACCTGTACAGAATTCGCGAAAACGACGGCTTAATTAGCTGCATCCAATCCACAGGAGAAAGAAATGACCCTCCCCAAAAATTTAGACCCAGCACTCAAGAAGGCAATGAAGGCCTCATTGTCCGCCTACGAGAAGGGCGATAGACGCTTCTTCAGCTACGTCAGCGAGTCTGTTCGCGTATACGGGATCGACGATTCCCCAACGCCAATTGTCGGCAAGAAAGAGTTCCAGGAGCGATTTACGTTGTTCTCGAAGGTCAAGCGTAAGGCTAAGCCGATCGCTCAGGACGTTCGTGTTTCTGGTTCTCAAGCGATTCTGTCCCAGACACTAGATGTAACGGCAAATGGCGTTAGGGTCCCGGTCCGTCAAACCGTAGTTTGGGAAGAGGCTGATGGGGAATGGTTGATGACCCACATCCATAACGGACGTGGCGGTCAGCCTGTCTCTGCCACCAAGATGCCGCAAACAGCGCGAGGCATTCGCGTGCTCAACGAACGGATTGCCACCATGGCGGCCGTCGTCGGAGTGGCTCAGTAGTAGCGGCCTTTCGGCCTCCCTACATAGGTCTTACCGTCGTGGGAACTCCCGCGAGTGGGGTTGCGTATGCGTATTGAAGATCTACGCTATTCGCTGGTTGCGAAAAATGTTGTCGGGACTCCGCGGGAGTTCCGCTTGGGTCGCCGGGATTTGGGCCGCATGCTCGTGATCGACAGAGCCACGGGCTCCCTGGCCGATCACATTGTCCATGATCTCCCGACCGTGTTGGCGCCGGGCGATGTAGTTGTACTGAATAACTCCAAACGTATCCCCGGCGTCCTTCATGGACGATCCCCACTGGGCGGAAAGGTTGAACTGCGGTTTGTCGATCTAGACGATAACGGCGGCGGCCTTTGCCGCATCTTTCCGATGCACGATGTCAACGCAGGCACTGTCATTCCTTTGCGGGAGGGAGGTGATATCCGCGTTTTGGACATGGGACGCACTAAATATGAGCTTGCCTATGTCAAACCCGTGGCCGGAAACCTGAAGTCGTATTTGCGCAGTCAAGGGACACCTATCCTTGGCTTTTTCTACGAAGGCATGTGGTCAACTGAAAACCTAAACCCCTTTTACGCCTCGGAAGAGGGCTCGGTGGAGAGCCCACTTGCGGGACTGCACTTCACTCGTGAACTTGTTACAGCGCTGAGTAATCGCGGCGTCCACGTCTGCTTCATCACGCTACATTCCGTGGGAAGTTGGCTTCCTTTTCTCGAGGAATCCGCGGAAGACCACAAAATGTGGCCAGAAATTTATGAGGTCGGTGAAGAGACAGTGCGCATCGTGAGCGCCGCAAAAAACAATGGTCATCGCGTCATCGCCTGTGGAAGCACTAGCCTGCGCGCGCTTGAGGCAGCGGCAACTAAGAGCGGTACGCTTCGGCAGGTCCGTGGCAGAACGAAGTTATACATTCAGCCCGGCTATCAATTCAAAGTCGTGGACGGCTACTTCACGAACTTCCATCAGCAACAAACGAGTTTGATGATTCTAGACTGCGCAATCGGTGGGCAGCAGAACGTGATGCGAGCCTATCGCGAGGCTTCGCGACGCGGATACGAGTTCTATGAATTTGGTGATGCGGTTCTGTACTTATGAAAGGCCGAACGACCAAAGCGCGTCGCGCTCGCAATCACCGAGGCTCCGAAAAACTGAGGCGCGCCATCCGTGCCGACTCCCTGCATCTCGAACGCGGAGATTCGGTACTTTGGTCCCTGTCGCCGCGCGGCATCATCTTACACGAGCTGTCTTACGGCAAATATCTTGAGCTTGATGCGATCGGCTACGGGGTGTGGGGCTTCCTTGACGGCGCACGACCGCTAAGAGAAGTCGTCGATCTATGTCTTTCACGCTTTGGCGACAAGCCGGCCCCGACTGTTCGCCGGCAAGTACGGCGCATTGTGAACGTACTCCTGGAACATGGTTTTATTATGGAGCGTCTCGATGAAAGATGAGTCGAGCCTCTCCGCACTGGCGCGTACGTTTCGACCACCACCTCGGGTGCGGTTTAATGCCGAGGACTTTGGCTTCTTGGTAGCCTTTCCGGATGGCGAGATCGTTCTTACTGCCGCAGACGCAATGCAGGTTCTCCAGCCTGCCGTTACACGTACCGAACTCGACCCATTCTTGTTGGAGACCCTCTCCGTCGGCAAAGGCTTTCACCTTCGGACCCCGCCACTGGTTTGGCTAGAGCTCACCCGAAAGTGCAATCTCACCTGCGAACATTGTTACATTGATGCTGGCAAAGCGCGGAGCGGTGAGATGCCAACTGCGCGTTGGCTCTCGCTGCTCGACGAAATGGCCGAGATGGGGGTATGGGCCGTAGCGTTCACTGGAGGTGAACCGACCCTGCATTCAGACTTTGCGAGAATCGTTCAACACGCACGAAATAGAGATCTCCTGGTTGGCATTGCGACACACGGTATGTTTTTGACCGACGAGCTATTGTCGCAGCTCCCACGGCAGGGCGTCATAATCAGCGTCAGCATTGATGATCTTCACATCGGGCCCCGCCAGAGCAGTCCAACGAATGCCGCGAAGGCCGCCATCCTTCGT
This sequence comes from Rhodospirillaceae bacterium, assembly GCA_041919675.1. GTDB lineage: Bacteria > Pseudomonadota > Alphaproteobacteria > Rhodospirillales > Rhodospirillaceae > SHVO01. The sequence goes on from JAYRTJ010000020.1 coordinate 21,758, forward strand.
GCCCAGTCCAAGGGGTTCCTGACAAACGTTATGGCCAATACCCATCGCCGAAATGTTGGCGATTTGGCGGAGCTCGTGTCTTGGGCGCGGAAGAACGACATATCCGTACGGAGCGTCCCGCTCAGTCCAATTGGCCGGGGAAAACTGCACCCAGAGTTAGAAAATACGGTGGATGACGTGCGGCCAGCCGCTGAATTCTGGCTGGAGGAATGCCAGTGGGAACACGAGTACCACACCGAAGCCGGGTTATGCGTGGGCTCGATATTCAACTACGGTCTCAGCCTCGCTTACATGACGAGACGGTGCTCGAGTGGCCGCTATCTTTGCTACGTGGCCGCCGATGGCACGGTGTTCCCCTGCACCATGTGTGCGGGGGAAAACATCTTTGCATCCGGAACCGTGCGGAAACGGAAGTTCACCGATGTTTGGCGGTCGCATTGGCCAATCCGAGATCGGGATTGGGATGACTTCGCAACCGCATGTGCTGGATGCCCAATCAACAATGATGAGCACTATTGTGCTTCACGTTGCCCGGCGATGTCGCATGCGCGTCACGGCGTCTTGGACAAGTGTGGTGCCTCTGCATTTGAGATCGCGGGTACGCTTTATCGGACCACTTTGCTTAATCAGACACCAACTGGCCACTCCTCAAATTTGCCGGTGAAGCGCAAGGTTAGCTCAGGTCAAAGCGGGGATTTGTCATGAGAGTTGTGCTGGTGACTAGTCCTCATGTGAAACACGGCAGCGTCTTACAGAGCGATTTTCTGCCCAACTCAAACTTGATGTATTCCTTTGCTCCGGTCGGTTTGTTGTCGTTGGCGGCGTGCCTCCGTCGTGATCTGACCGAAGTTGACTTCTCACTGTATGATTTGAATCGACGCGTTTCTGCTGGCCAGATTCCGTTGAGCGGCGACTTCTACAGAGCGATTGCAAAGAACATTCTATCCGTAGCGCCCGACGTCGTCGGTATGATGACCGAATGCGACTCATATCACCACGTCGTTCAGATTTGTCGGGAACTCAAGACATCCGAGCCTTCCTGCAAGATAGTGCTCGGTGGACCTCATGCCTCTGTGGTGGCGTCCAAGACGATGGAGGCGGTGCCAGAGATCGACGCCATCGTAGTTGGCGAGGGCGAGGTCACATTTATGGAATTGCTGAGGTCTTATTCTCGCGGAGATACGACATCGATTGCCGGCGCGTTAGTACGGGACAGAGACGGACATGTAGTTGGAGGGCCAGCACGTGAGTTGGTAGCTAACCTCGATGATCTTCCGGTGCCCGCCTATGATCTCTACACACCGGAATCAGGTGAGGAGATATTTGTCGAGGCGGGGCGCGGCTGTCCATTTCAATGTGAATTCTGTTCGACCGCGCCTTACTGGCAACGACGCCACCGCGTCAAATCACCCGATCGATTGCTTTCGGAGGTGCTCCTTCTAAGAGAGCGTTTTGGAACGCAGCGGGTGCACTTTACTCACGATCTTTTCACCACCCGCCGAGACTGGGTTGAAGAAGTTGCGCGCACATTTATCCTCGCCGGCTCTCCCGTTCGGTGGACCTGCAGTGCCAGAACCGACACGGTCGATGAACAACTACTATCTCTCATGGCTGAGGCTGGATGTAATGCCATCTACTTTGGGCTTGAAAGTGGGTCGCCACGCATACTTCATAGAATTAAGAAGGAGATTCCGTTATCTAAGTCCTATGCTGCCATCGAGTCTTGCCGGCGCGTCGGGATCACTCCAAACGTAGGGTTTATAGTGGGTTTTCCGGGCGAGGATAACTCCAGCCTGCGTGAGACGCTCTGCGCATACGAACAGACTCTGCGTATAGGGTGCCGGCCGTCTCACATCTTCTCGTATTGTCCGTTCTCGGGCTCATCGCTGTTTGCCAAAGCGGGCCCGCTCGTAACGTCTGGGCATTTTGTCGATATTCCACTGGGGCAGGAGTGCGATTCCGCAAACCGGGCAATGGTGGCGGGGAATCAGGATCTTTTCGCATCGTATTATAGGCCAGCATTGCCCGATTTGATTCCGGGCCAGCTCAATGCGCTTGACGGCCTGGATGAACTCTCACCGCTCATCGAGGCGGTACTAGTTCCTACGCTTGAGTTGGCTGCGCGTGTGGGCGGAATTTACGAAGTGATACGCCGCTGGCTGGCGTGGATCGGGCAGGTGAACACAGCGCGCAGAGTTCCTGCATACCGGACGTTGTACGGCACACCATCATCATTCGCGTCCTTTGTCGCGGAGGAATTGGAGGAATTGTGCCCGGCGCCTCAGGCGGCCATCGCAATGGCCCGCTTCATCGAGAAGAATCTCGAGGTTGGCGAGCGGTACATTCAGAAGTCACCACTGGTCTTCGCAATGTATCGGTCGGTGGGGGAGCCTGCGTCGAAGTCGCATGACGGTGTCGACTTTGAGGCGACCCTTACGGCCAATGCGATCGTGGACATGCTCGCACTCGATTTTGATGTTACCAGCGTCAGGACCGGGGAGGACCTGCACCTTGCAGAACACAGGCCGACGTATCTCGTGTGGCAGCATGTCGGTGACCGACATATCCGCCTCTTGGAGACGGATCAGCTCGTGTTTCGGGCTCTGAGCCTTCTTCAGGTCGAGAAGCTGTCTGTCCGTCAGGTCGTTTTGCGAGAATTGGAGCAGGAGCCCGATTTCGACCTCTCGGCCGTCTTAAGCTCCCTTAGAACAGCAACTCACCTTGGAGTTCTAACGATGGAGCGCCCATGACGAATATGCTCCCTTTGACGATCCATCCCGAGAATCGCCGGGACTTGGAGATTGCCACCATTGCCCGCGATGTACCAACTCCCGCCTATATTTATGACCTCACCGCATTACGCACGCGCGTTCACGAATTAAGGCAAGCTCTCGGCGGGTTTCCGTCGCAACTGTTTTTCGCAACAATGGCAAACGACCACCCACGAGTCCTGCAAGAACTTGCAAGCCAGGGGATCGGCGCGTGCGTCAACTCCTTAAATCACTTAGACCTTGCGTTAGCCGCGGGCTTTCCAGAACAAAAAATTCAATTTACCTCGACGGGACTGCCGCACGCGGTTTTCGAACGATTGCGGCGAAGCAGTATAACCGTAAACCTGGATTCGGCGGCACAAGTAGAGGGCTGGAGAGCGGTCGGCGGTGAGTCTGCCGGCGTCAGAATTAATGCCTCGTCGCTCGGCCTCGGTCGGCCCTTTGATCGCATCGGAATTCACGCAAGCGAGTTGCAGAACATCTGTCGGCAAGCTGCGAAGATCGGAGTTTCGGTTGTAGGACTGCATATATACGTCGGGACCAACATCCAGCAACCTCAGGAGATCATCCCCACTTTGGACGCGTTCTTTCGCGTAGCCGAACACGTACACGACCTTCGTTATCTGAACATCGGAGGCGGCATCGGTGTGAACTATCAGCGCACGGGCCCAGACTTTGATATAGGCGCGTATGGAGCCTCTCTGGCGCAGTTGCACAGTCGGTTAAGCGAAAAGCTGGGGCGAGAGATCAACGTTGTCGTGGAACCAGGCCGCGGACTCGTAGCAGGTTGCGGTACCTTTCTGACCCGCATTACCGATCAAAAGACCCTAGCAGGAATTCGGTACATCGGCGTAGACGCAAGCATTGCCGTCTTTCCCAGGCCTTTTCACCATCCTGATGTACCGCACCGGATTCGCGGCCTGAACTACCACCGAACGGGGGATTCTTCTCGGGCAGTCGTGGCGGGCTGTACGACTTTTTCGCGAGATATTCTCGGCGAAGCGGTGATTCCCGTTGACACCGGCGTGGGCGACCTCTTGATCGTTGACGACGCTGGAGCCTATTCGCAATCGATGATGAGTCGCTTCCTTGGCCAGCGTGACCCGGAGACATTATTTCTGGACTGACGGTTGACAGCAGTGGCCCAGCCTTTCCGAAGGTTATGAAGGTGTCGGATTGACACGTTGCCGCCTTCCTGAGCGCATGATCATTAACCCGCGCAGTCGAGCGACAATGGTGAGGGCTGGCGCGCCACGATGAAATGAACCGACCCACTCACATTGCTTTTTTGATAGGCGCGCCTTATGCTGCCGCCTTTCTTGGGGCTGTCGCGAAAGCGCGTGATGGGATTGCGGAGACTCCGCTGCGGAATAGCATTTTGGTTAGGATTGCTTGCCTTAACGGTAAGCGGCCTCGCTCAGAATGACCTTTCCACAAACGTCCTCATCGCGTCTCTGGCCGACGCGGCCAATCCTGATGCGGCTCATCACGGCCATGCATCTGGGCATTCCATGCCCGATGGTACGTGGATGGCCGGTGACATGGGCGGCATGCCCGACCGTCACGAATACACCGACCCCGCAACGAATGGCGGCCATAGTCATAAAGGGCACTCAGATTGCGTGCTCTGCGGGCCTCTTGCCGCCATGGCGGCATTCACGCAGCCGCCGCCGCTCCTCCTTATTCTCCCCGATGCATCCGTCATAACGCCTTATCGTTCCGTCGAACGAGACTTCGTTATGAGTGCATTGCGCACGCCGTATTCGTCGCGCGCACCTCCTCGTCAGCAAGCTTAACACGACGATAACGACATCAATGTGAGTGGCAGGGGTTGGTCCTGCGCGTTCGCACGTGCTTGCTTTCTTTGGGGAACAGTTATGACTAACCGTAAGAATAAGAGTCGCTATGCCTTTGCCTTGTGCATGGCCACATCGAGTTTTGCCTACGCAGCATCCGCCGCCGAGCGGACGTCCACCGTGGAAGAGATCATCGTTTCAGCTCGGCGTTTGGAGGCTCAAACAGAGGTCGCCGGGCGGCTCGGACTTTCCATCCGCGAAACGCCCGCAATCGTCGATGTCGTGACGCAGGAGGATTTCCAGCTTCAAGGCGTACGTAATACGATTGAAGCGATGAACAGTGCGCCCGGCGTGGCCTCGGGCAACTTGCCTGGATCGATTGGCTCGGTCGCAATGCGCGGGTTTCACCGCGCCGTGAACTATCTCTATGACGGCGTGCGCATGGCCAACTCAGATGTCGGTTTGCGCAATCTGGACGCCTGGGCGTTTGAGCGCGTTGAGGTGATTAAAGGCCCCGCCTCAGTCACATCAGGCGAAGGCGCGCTGGCCGGGGCGATCAATTTCGTGCCACGTCGTCCGAAGCTCGACGGCGTCAGCGGCGAAGTGCTCGCGACCTACGGCAGCTTCAATACCGGCCGCCTTGCAGGCGATCTCAACGTGCCGCTCGGGCAGACCGTCGCCGTGCGTGGCGGCGTGTCGTGGTCGCGGTCATCGGGCTGGATCAATGATACGGACAGCCACACTCTCGCGGCATCGGGCTCGGGACTGTTCCAGCCCAGCGACCGCTTTAAAGCCACCGTATCGGTCGATTATTCCGAGGACGGCTTCGGCACGGCCTATTACGGCACGCCAGTGGTCTCTCGCACGATCGCCCGCAACCCCTCTTCAGCAGTCTCGGGCAGCGCTGGTTTGGTGCTCGACAAGTCGATGCGTAAAACGAACTTCGATTTGACTGACGGCGACGATTCCTCGAAAGCGGTATGGTTGCGCGCTCGGGCTGAATACGGATTGACCGACACGCTTAAGATAGTGAGCGACACCAGCTACTACGATGGTTCCCGTTTATATCAGGATGCGGACGAATACACGTTCAATAGGACCAGCAATCTCATCGACCGCGGCGCGACCCTTATCACTCATGACCATCAGTTCTGGAGCGAGCGTGCTCATCTTGCTTACGACGGCAAAATCGGCGGTCTGCGCAATCGCTTCACCGCCGGCGCGGAAGTCGGACATACCGATTTCTTCACGAAGCGCCGCTTTGGCGCGGCGGCATCTGTGGATCCGTTCAATCCGATACGCGGCACTTTCCCGGCGGATACGCCGGCAAACTTCGCAACGCGCCAAGATGTAACTGCCGACATTGATCAACTCGCATTCTTCGCTGAGAATGCGCTCAACATCACGAATGAATGGTTGGTGGTTGCGGGTCTACGCTATGACAGCATCCAACTGGACCGACGCGTCGTGAACGCGACCACGAGCGCGGTTCAAACATATGGCCAGAAATACCACCCTATCTCTTGGAAGGTGGGCACGGTCTATAGCGTGACGCCGGGAACGCAACTCTTCGCGCAATATAACCGCGCCGTTACGCCGGTCAGTGGTCTCCTGTTCCTGAGCGCTGCGAACGCCACCTTCAAGCTGACGACAGGCGAATCCTATGAAGGCGGTATCAAAACCTCCTTCGCCAACGACAGTCTTCAGCTCACGGCCTCGGCGTTCCACATCCGCCAGGACGACATCTTGACTCGCAATCCGAGCAACTCCGCTTTGGTGTTGCAGGGTGGTAGCCAGGCATCGAAGGGTGTTGAACTGGCGCTCAACTGGATACCGACCGAGGAGTTCAATGTCTCATTGAGCGGCACGGTTCTCGATTCGGAATTCAAGACGTTGATAGAGGCCGGTGGTGCAAATCGTGCCGGCAACCGTCCGCAGAACGTCCCCGAGCAGCTCGCGGACCTTGTCGTAACTTATAGTCCGAAAGCGTTGCCGATCACCTTGACCGGTGATGTGCGTTACAACGGTAGCTTCTTCACCGAGAACGCCAACGTCATCAAGGTCAACAGCTTCGCCACGGTCGGCGCGGCAATCTCGTGGAATGCCGCCTTCGGCACGTTGACACTGCGAGGCCGTAACCTCACCAATGCGTTCTACGCGGATTGGTCGGGCTATGCCTCGGGCTTGCTCTTCATCGGTGCTCCGCGCAGCGTTGAAGTGTCGTTCACGAAGCGCTTCTAACTAAGCCGGTCATGACCGCCGCCGTATCACAATCGACAGCGTATTGCGTGATCCGGCGGTGGCGTGGCCCGGTGTACGAAAGCGCAGACAGCACGTAGGCCGAGAGGGCTACTCCATGACCTCTGCTGCCAGAGTTCTAATTCGTCGCATTCACCTTTGGCTCGGGCTCGGCCTTGGGCTGATTCTCGTCGTGTTGGGAATCACCGGATCGGCGCTGGTTTTCTACATCGAGATTGATGACCTCCTGCATCGTGAGGTTCAAGGTGAGTCATCAGCTTCGGCGCCAAGTTGGGATTCGCCGGTATGGGACCGCGCGTTGGCGACGGCGCGTGCCCGTTGGCCTGACCCTCGCGGTACGTGGTCATTTGAGGTAACGGGCGAGGGGGGCGCCATACCGGCACGCTATTATCCACCGTCACTTCACAGCCACCATCATGCCGAGCGCGAGATGGTTTGGTTTTCGTCAGACGGCGCGCATGTCGTGCGCGACGACACCTGGGGCCAATACCTGATGAGCTGGCTCTACGAACTCCACGCCAATTTGATCACCGGCGAGGCGGGCCGCCAGGTAGCGGGGTGGTCCGGTTTCGCCGCCCTGCTGCTGCTGACCACGGGAGTCATCGCGTGGTGGCCTCGGGGCAGTTGGCGCAAGGCGTTGGCGTTCAAGCGCAACGCAGTCCCCCTGCGCCGGCTTCGCGACCTGCACAAGCTGCCCGGCATATGGACCATGCCATTACTGTTTATTCTGGTATTGACCGGCGCATTTTTGGCGCTCCCCGATATCAAGGTGAAGCTCTTCAACACGGTGTTTGTGGCGCCTGAGAATACGCCACCGCCCTTGTCGGCCGCATCGACAGGACGCCAAATATCCGTCAGTGAAGCTCTAGCGTCGGCTCATCGCGCTCTCCGTGATGCACGCCTCGCTTTCATCGATGTGCCCGCTGAGGGCCGCGAACCCTTTCGCATGCGGGTGCAAGTGCCGGGCGATCCGCACCAACGCTTTCCGAGCAGCAACATCTTTGTGGATCAGTATTCGGGAGATGTGCTCGCGATCCAGGACGTGCGGAGCGGGCCTTCGGCGACGACCGTCGCCAGTTGGATTCGCACGTTGCACGACGGAACAATTGGCGGGCTCACAGTACGAATTCTCGTTGTTGTTCTGGGTTTCGTTCCAGCATTTCTTTTCGTCACCGGCTTCCTCCGTTGGCGTCGCCGTCTTGGGGCGAGCCATGATTGATTTGCCTATGCTGCCCGAATGGCAGCGACTTTGGAACGAGTGGTGAAACAGAAATGACAAAGCCGAAGCTGACAGGAGCGCCATGGCTGCAACTGTGCCTCATCGCGTTGTTGGTGGCTGCTGCATCCGGTCTGTGGCTTGGACAATTCATGTCCGCCCAACCACCGGCCGAACAGTATGTTGTCATCGACCGTCCGAAGGTACGTGACTTCTCGTTGACAGATTCGGTCGGCCGGAAAGTGTCCCTTGCGACCTATCGCGGAAAGTGGCTGGTAATGTTCTTCGGATTCACGATGTGCCCAGAGGCATGTCCGCTGGCGATGCAGAAGGTCATCGCGACACTCAAGGAAATGGGCGAGAGCGCTGCGACCGTTCAACCGATTTTCATCACAATCGATCCGGAAAGAGATACGCCAGCGGTCCTAAAGGAATATCTCGCGAATTTTGCGGACAACATTGCCGGCCTGTCGGGCACAGCCGAAGAGACAGCGGCCATCGCGAAGCTTTACGGCGTGTACTACCAAAAACGCCCCATCGCTGGCGACTACACGATGGATCACAGCACCGCGCTTTATCTCGTTACGCCTGATGGTTCCTACCTGCGTCCCTACCGCGCTGACGTAGAACCTGATGAATTGGCCGAACATATTTCCGCCGAAATGAAAGCATGGAAGAAATAGGAAATGTTATGCGTGCGAGAATCCTGAAGATAGTTTTGGTAAGCGTTGTCGCTTCGTTGTCTACGCCGACTCTCGCGGAAGTAACCGTGAAAGACGCCTGGGTCCGTGCAACACCCGGCAACGCGAAAGTCACGGCGGCTTATGCTGTCTTAGTGAATACAGGGGCGGCCGACGATGTGCTGATCGGTGTTAGCGCACTTTCCGCCGGCATGGCGCACCTTCACGCCTCCGAAGGCAAGGATGGCGTCATGCGTATGGACAGCGTCGAAAAGCTCCCGATACCGGCCAAAAAGGAAGTCGCGCTCGCGCCTGGCAACTACCACGTCATGATAATGGGACTGAAAGCGCCCCTTAAAGTCGGCGAGGAAATTCCGCTGACTTTTTCATTCCAGCATCAAGGCGATGTGGATGTGAAGGCCAAGGTCATGCCCTTGGCCTATCAGGGAGTGGAGGGCTCCATGCCGGTTTCGCATGAACACCACAAATAGCTGACGTGGGCGGATGAAACACTGTTTCGCTAGGCTGCCTTATCGAACGGCCCCCGAAACTCGCCATCGTTTGCGTTTTCCACTGTGGAGATATGACCCTATAAGGGTAATTTATATAAGGCGGTCCCGGCCGGGCGTCGTTCCAGGTCTCGAAGCATGGCCTGTCTGCGGCGAGACCCGGTGACAGGCTCAACCGGGGGGTGGCCTCGCCGGCCCGGATGGAATAGTGTTTCGGCGCTTCGCTGGGCGTGAGCGCCAGCGCGCACAACCGGGAGGATTGACGTGGCTCGTATCCTCATCATTGACGATGACGAAGACTTCCGTCTCCAGGTCCGTGCCGTCCTCGAAGAAGAGGGGCACGAAGTTGAGGCCGCGCACGACGGAGGCCACGGCCTCACCTTGCAGCGCCGCGCGCCGGCCGACCTTGTGATTACCGACATCATCATGCCGAACAAGGAAGGCATCGAGACCATCAGGGACTTTCAGCAAGAATACCCGCTCACCCGGATCATTGCGGTGACGGGCGGGGGGCGGCTGCAAAATTCTTCCCATCTCTTTGCGGCGAAGGAACTCGGCGCTTCGGTCATCATGCTGAAGCCAATCGACATGGACGTGTTCGTGAGGACGGTTCAGGAAACCTTGGCGAAAGGCCGGAGCGGACTATGAATATCATGCGCCGCCTTCCACGCTCCTTTTGGGGCGGCGTGGCGCTCGTCGTGGCCTCGAGCGCCCTGGTCGCGGGTCTCCAAATGTATCAAGTGCAGGTGCGTGCCGCGCAGCTCTTGGCGAGCCGCATTGCGGTCGATCATACATTCGACGTGATCGGGGAAATCGTTGCCTTGAATAGCGCGCTGCAAGATGCCGAGCGGGGTCAACGCGGATATTTGCTCACGGCGCGGCAAGATTACCTGGCGCCTTATGAGAAAGGGATTGAAGAAGCGCCCATGCGTCTCGGGCGCTTGAAGAGTCTCACCGCCGATAATCCCGAACAACAGCGCCGCTGGCCCCTCGTGGAGCAGCAAATCAAAATCAAATTCGATGAAATGAATAGCGCCATAGAGGCGCGGAGGAACCAAGGCCTGGAGGCGGCGGCCCGCATTGTCGAAACGGACGTGGGCCTTAACAGCATGGCCGCCATCACCGGCAATATCAACGCGGCCTTGGCCGCGGAAAATGCCTTGCTCACGGAACGGGTCGCTACTTTTTCGGACGAGCATCGCCGGATCTCTCGCATTGCCCTGCTGACGTCCATCGTTGGATTGCTGGGCATCTTCGGCGGACTGGCATTTGCCACGCTTGCCGCACGGCATATTCTCGATACCCATGATGCTTTGGCGCTCGCGAAGGCCCAGCTTGCCCAAGCGCAGAAGCTCGAGGCGTTGGGCCAGCTGACGGGCGGGATTGCCCACGACTTCAACAATCTGCTGCAAGGCATAACCGGCGGCATAGCCTTGCTCCGCAAAAGGTTCCCGAAAGAGAGCGGCGACGCGAGCGACTGGATCGACATGATTAGCCGCAACGCCACCCGTGCGGCGCGGCTTACGCAACGGCTCCTGGCGTTCTCGCGGCGCCAACCGCTGAATCCGAAGCCTCTCGATTTCAACAAGGTCGTGACGGATGCAACGGTGATCCTGCGTGAATCCATCGGCGAAAATATCGCCGTGGAAACGGTTCTGAGCGGCGGCTTGTGGCAAGCCGAAGCGGACGCCCCGGAATTGGAAACCGCCATTCTCAACCTCGCCATCAACGCACGGGACGCAATGCCGAGCGGCGGCAAACTGACATTGGAAACGTCCAACGCCTTTCTCGATGAACGCTATTGCGCTCAGGAAGGCATTACATCCGGCCAATATGTGATGGTCGCGGTCACCGATACCGGACTTGGCATGAACCCGGAAACCGCTCAAAAGGCGTTTGAGCCTTTCTTCACGACAAAAGACATAGGGAAGGGGACGGGTCTCGGCCTATCGCAAGTGTACGGCTTCGTTAAGCAGTCCACGGGCCACGTCAAGATTTACTCGGAGATGGGACAAGGAACGACGGTAAAGATGTATTTCCCCCGCGTGATGAACGCGGGCGAAGATACGGCCGGCCAGGATGTTCCCCCGCCCAGGCTCTCCGCCTCGTCTCACAGTATTCTTGTTGTCGAGGACGACGCCGATGTGCGGGCCTTCACCGCGACAATTCTCGCCGAAAACGGCTTCCGCGTGGCGACCGCCCACGATGCCGATTCCGCCTTGCAGGTTTTGGAGCGGGAACCGGCGACCGAACTGCTGCTGACGGACGTCGGCTTGCCCGGCGCAAGAAACGGAAAGCTGCTGGCGGACGAAGCGCGCACGCGCTGGCCGAAGCTGCGTGTCGTCTTCATGACCGGCTACGCGCGAAACGCCATTATCCACGGCGGCCGTCTCGATCCCGGCGTCGATCTTATTGTAAAGCCCTTTTCCGAAAATGCGTTGCTCGAAAAATTGCACCGGGTTCTGGATGCGCTGGGAGCGCCCGATACGACGGCGCGGCGCTAACGCAAGATCAGTGCCGCGCAAGCGCGGAGTTTGTATTGCGGAGGCGATGGCTGAACACCGCGCACATCTGATAAAGCGCCGCCGGATTGCCGCGCAGGAACGCGCGGAAGGCGTCGCGGTCGATCCTGAGCGCCACGACGTCCGTAGTCGCCGACACGTTGGCCGAGCGCGGATAATCGTCAAACACCGACATTTCCCCGAAATACGATCCGGGGCCGAGATCGGTGATGTGAAGCCGCTCGCATTTCTTGATCACGAACACCTCGACTTTGCCCGAGCGCACGATCAGAAGGTCGTTGGTCGCGTCGCCTTCCTTCAAGATGATGGAGCCCGCCGCGAAGTGTTCGCGCTTCATCAGGCCGATCATCGTGGGTAGTTGGTCCGCCGGCACTTCGCGGAACAGTCCGATGCTTCCGAAGAAAGCGACATCGTCGTGATCGTTGGCGGGCGGCGTCAGTGTTGCGCTGTCCATTTTTTTAGTCCCTCTTGTGCGCCGCGCTTCGCCTCGCCGTACCGAACCCGTCCCGGCCACGCGGAGTTCACCTCCGCAGATTCACGATTGCGCTGAAGGCGCCGGGTATACAGACCTCCGGCGCGAGAGAAAAGACCGCGCGCTGAAAAATCAACTGCGGGTTTTTTTGTTCTAAAAAATCCCAACCTGATACACGCAAGTTACGCAGCCGGAATGGGCCTCAAACGCAGCTTAATAGTAAGTACTCGCAACCTCATGCCTTCAGCGCGCGGCCCGAAGAACAGGTTCGTGCCTCTCCGACATCATCACGGCTCTTCAAGCGTTAAACGCGAAAATCGCCTCTCACGTTCTCTTATCGCAAGGGCCCGCCGCGGCGGGCTCTTTCTTTTTGTGCGGCTTGCTCGATCCCGGAACAATTCAACCTTCAGTCCCTTTTACAGCGTGCGCCTGGGTCACCCGGGCGCGTGTTTTAGGGATTTTACGATGTCCGCTCACATTGCGTTGCTCCGTTCGTCCGCTGTTTCGATCATTACGGGTTTTCTGTTTCTCTCCTCTCCCCTCCAGGCCCAGCAGGCCGATGTTCCCGGCGCCGAGACGGCGCCGCGAACATTCGATTTCACCACGTACGACTGCGCGAAAGCCGGCGCCGATCTCGACAGCCGCCATGTCGGCCAGGTGATCGCCGGCTCCTACCGCGAGTGGGTTTCGCTGTCGAAAGGCCGCGCCGTCCGCTGCGTGAGTGAACTTGTTCCGCAGGCGCGTCCGTTATCCAGCGCCGACGCCCAGGCTCTGCTTGCCGCCTCCGCCCAAGTCGGCGCGGCGCCGGCGCAACGCTCCGCGCGCGCGGCGTCTCTTGAAGCCGGCGCCGCACCGAACTTCGCGCATGCCGATCTCGGCGGTGTTGCAACGTCCGGACATGTTCTGAACGACGCGCCCGATTTCAAGGACTATGCGATCCTCGACGGCGGCTTCGGTAAAACGCTGGCCGGGACGGCGCGGATGGAAAAAGCCGCCGCGGCGGCGCAAGCCGAGCCTGCGATTAAAATCGACCGGGAAAAGCCGGCGTCCGTGGGCATCGATGAACGTACCCGTGTGACAACGGTCGATGAAGCGCCGTGGAATACCATCGGCCAGCTGGTCGTCACCTGGCGCGACGGCACGCAATCGATCTGCACCGGCACGCTGATCAGCCCCTACGCCGTGCTGACGGCCGGCCAGTGCGCGCACAACCGCAGCAAAGGCGGCTTCGCGGCGCGGACCTCGTTCGCACCCGGCCAAACGCAGGAAAATATGCTCGGCGCGGTGACGCAGCGTGTTCCGGCGCGCAACGCCGACTATGTCGAAACCACCAGCCGCTGGACGCAGATCTCGGGCGACGAATCCATCCTGATCAATGACGCGCGCGCCGACTACGCCGTGTACTATTTCCTCACCGCCTGGACGCATGCCACGACCTTGATGCCGATTGTCTACGACGGCACGGCCGCGGCTGTCGGCAATCACGCCGGCTACCCCACGGCCATTACGGGCGCGCGCGGCATCAATCAGGCGATGTGGTTCAGCTCCGGCCCGGAAACCAGCCGCTCAAGCACGCTGCTGCGCTCGATTCAGATACGTGAATATGCGATGGACGTATCGACCGGCAGCATCGGCGGACCGATCTGGACCTTCGATGGCGGCAACCGCGCCTTCGTCGGCATCGTCTCCTACGGCGGCGACGACTACGCCGGCGGCGTCTGGTTCGGCGGCGACAACAAGACCTTGATCAGCGCCTGGCAGTCCTGGGCGCCCGGCAAGCCGTCGCCGGCGATGGCCCGTCCGGCCCTGAGCGTGCCGCTGACGTTTCCGTCCTCGACCGGTTTCGCGAGTTCGCTGTTCCGCTTCTATAATCCCGGCCTGGTCGCGGGCGCCGTCTCGGTGACCTTCCGGCATGGGACCACAGGATCGCTGCTCGGGACGTGGACCAGCCCGCCGCTGCCGCCGCACAGCTCGAAACAGTTCATGGTCGCGGACATGGAGCGCCAGGCCAATCCGCAGATCGATCCGGGCGGCAAGGACAATTACACCGCCACGATCTCGACGGATTTCCAGGGCTTCGTGCAGACGGTCATCTGGAATCAGACGGGCCTGTCCCTGACCAACGCCTCGGGCTGCAGCAACGGCCTCGCGGACGACGTCAGCAACCTGATCAATGTCCATACGACCAATATCACCCAGTACCCGAGCGTGATCATGATCCACAATCTGGCCGACAAGGCCTCGGATGCCGTGATCGGGGTCTATGACGCGCGCAAGGGCGACCGGCTGGGCGGGATTGTCGTGCCGGCCATCGCCCCGAACGCGGCGGCGACCTTCGGCGCGGCGGACATCGAGCGGGTGCTGCACTACACGCCCTATTTCGAGCACGACCACTATAACCTGGTCATCGAAAACGACTTCTACGGCTACGGCCAGCACATCGTCTACAACAACGGCGCGGGCCTGGTGATGAACATGACCGCGAAGTGCCTGATGCGGCCGAACTGAACCAGAACCCCGAATCCAGTTGTGAGCCGGGTCCTACAATAATATGTAGGACCCGGTTTTCTTTTTGAGGCGGCGGGGCATGGCACCGAAGGTTTTCATCGACGGCGAGGCGGGGACGACGGGGCTCGAACTGCGCCAGCGCCTCGAGGGGCGGAGCGATATCGAGCTGCTTTCCATCGCACCGGAGCGGCGCAAGGACCCGGCCGCGCGCGCCGCGCTCTTGAACGCCGCCGACATGGTCATGCTGTGCCTGCCGGACGCCGCCGCCAAGGAAGCCGTGAGCTTCATCACCAGCGACAAGACCAAGGTGATCGACGCATCGACGGCGTTTCGCGTGGCGGACGGCTGGATCTACGGTTTCCCGGAAATGCACAAAGGCCACCGCGGCTGCATCGCGTCGGCCTCGCGCGTCTCCAACCCGGGGTGCTACCCGACCGGCGCCACCGCGCTTCTGCGCCCCCTCGTGCAGAGCGGTCTGCTGCCGGCCAACTACCCGGTGAGCGTCAACGCCGTCAGCGGTTATTCGGGCGGCGGCAAGTCCATGATCGCCGAGTTCGAGGACACCGCTGCCGCCAATTACACGACGGCGGCCTACCGGATCTACGCGCTGGAGCTTCAGCACAAACATGTGCCGGAAATCCAGAAGCACGCGGGCCTGCGCGAGCGGCCGATCTTCACGCCGGCCGTGGGGCGCTACAAACAGGGCATGATCGTCGAGGTACCGCTGCATTTATCGCTATTGCCGGGTGAGCCGGGCGTGAACGATGTGCATCAGGTGCTGACGCAGGCCTACGAAGGCGAGCATTTCGTCGAGGTCGTGCCGCTTGAGAAGGCGCGCGCGCTCAAAACCCTCGATCCTGAAATGGTCAACAACACCAACCGCCTGAAGCTCTATGTCTTCGGCGCCGAGGACGGCCGTCAGGCGCGCCTGGTGGCGCTGCTCGACAATCTCGGGAAGGGCGCGTCGGGCGCGGCGGTGCAGAACATGAACATCATGCTCGGCTTGCCGGAGACCGCGGGCCTCGCGTAGTTTTAAGGCATGTCCGGCCCGATCATCCTGCCCTGGCGGGGCGTCAGCCCCAAAATCGCAAGCGACGCGTTCATCGCGCCGAACGCCGTGATCGTCGGCGATGTCGAGATCGGTTCCGGCGTCACGATCTGGTTCAACTGCGTGCTGCGCGGGGACGTGAATCACATCCGCGTCGGTGACCGCACGAATATCCAGGACGGCACGGTCGTCCATGTCTCGTACAAAACCCACCCGACCCTCATCGGCGCCGATGTGCTGATCGGCCATATGGCGACGATCCACGGCTGCACGCTGGAAGATAAATCCTTTGTCGGGATGCGGGCGACCGTCATGGACGGCGTCGTCGTGGAAAAAGAGGCCATGGTCGCCGCGGGGGCGCTGGTCGCACCGAACAAGCGCGTCCCGCAAAAGCAGATGTGGGCGGGCTCGCCCGCGCGCTTCGTGCGCGATGTGAAACCGGAAGAGCTGAAAAGCTTCGCCGACGCCGTGGCGCGTTACGCCGATCTCGGCAAGGAATACCGGGCGTTATTGGCCCGCACGCCCGGCGCCTCGCCGTAGAGCGTGTCGCCACGTTGAACGCGCGCGGCTATTTCGCGCGCGCCAGCTCTTCGACCGTGTCGATGTGGAACTTCACGAATTTGTAGAGTTCGTTTTCGACGACGCGTTCCTGGTCGCTATGCGCGCCGAAGCCGAGCGGGCCGTCTTCCTTGTCCATCGCGACGCCGACGCCGTAACACTGGATGCCCTTGGCGCGCAGGTAGGCCATGTCGGTCGCGCCCGTGCTCATCGTGGGGAGCACGACGGCCTGATAGTGCTTCTTGAGCTGGCCTTCGATCGCGCGGAAGGCATCGGTGTTGAGGCGCGATGTGCCGGCCGGGCGCACATTGCGCGGCGCCCAGCCTACTTCGATGGCCGGATCGTTGACGACCTTGCGCACTTCCCGCAGCAGCCATTCCGGATCCTCGTCCGGGAATACGCGGGTATCGATCGTCGCGGTGGCTTCGGACGGAATGACGTTCACCCGGTAGCCGCCGTCGACGATGTTGGGCGACAGCGACGTGTGCAGCACCGAGGCGTGGAACGGGTCCTTTTCCAGGAAGTACTGGAACGCGGCTTTGCCTTCCGCGCTTTCCGGCTTCAGCACGGCGCGGAAGCGGGCGGCGTCCTCGGGGCTGGAGATGCCCGCCAGCCGCTCGAAATAGGCGGCGGTCGTCTCGTTCAGCTTCAGGGGCGCCTGCCAGTCCGCGACCCGCGCGATGGCGCCGGAGATCCGGGCGATGGCGTTGGTCTTCAAAGGCACCGAGCCGTGGCCGGCGACGCCGGTGGCCTTCAAGGCGATGGCGCGCGGAATCTTTTCCAAAGTCTGCACGGAGGCGAACTTCACCTTGCCGCCTTCGCGCGAGACATTGCCGCCCTCGGCGATACAGAACTCGGATTCGATTTCCTTCAGGTGCTCCGCCACCATGAACTCGATGCCGAACTGGGTGGAGCCTTCCTCGCCGGCTTCCGCCAACAAGATGACGTCGCGGTCGAGCGGCACGTTGCGGCGCTTGAGATCGATCACGGTCATGAGCGCGGCGACGAGATTGTCCTTATCGTCCACCGTGCCGCGGCCGTAGATGTAGCCGTCCTCGCGGTGCGCGCTGAACGGCGGATGTTTCCACTTCTTCGGATCGACGTTCACCACGTCGGTGTGCGCCATGATGAGCAGGGGCTTCTTCTTGCCGCTGCCCTTGAGGCGGGCGACGAGGTTCGGGCGGTGCTCCTGACCCTTCACGGCGAAGGTTTGCGAGGCAATCCCTTCCGCCTTCAAGACCTCGGCCAGATAATCCGTCAGCGGCTTTTCGCTGCCGGGCGGATCGGCCGTGTCGGTCTGGACCATCTTGGTGAAGTGCTTCAGCACTTCGGCGTTCATCTTGGCGTCGTCGGCGGCGTTCGCCGGGCCGGTGAACCAACAGACACCGGTGAGAAGAGAGCTGACAAGGACTCCGCGCAGGCCGCGCGTGAAAACGCCGGTGTTCATCGGACCTCCATTGGTGGCGCCCGCGAGCC
>JAYRTJ010000021.1:0-39492 GCA_041919675.1 Rhodospirillaceae bacterium
GAGGCCGTGGTGGACTCGAAGGGGAATATCTACGTTTCGGAAGACCGCCGCGTTCAAAAGTTCAAATACGCGCCGAACTGAAACGTCACGCACAACAGGAGAGCATCATGAAACGCACCGTAGCTTTTTCAGCGGCGATGATTGTGGCGGCCGGAGTTGCGTTCGCGCAGCAGGGCCAGAAGCCCGATCCGCGCTCCATGGGCGGCGGCGACTGCGCCAAGAGCGCCTATAACTGTAAGGACGCCGCCAACCCGCTGCCGAAGGTCGACACGGTATGGCTGGAAGAGATGACCTGGATGGACGTCCGCGACGCCATGAACGCGGGCAAGAAGACCATCATCGTCTCCACCGGCGGGATCGAGCCGAACGGTCCGTGGCTGGCCCTGGGCAAGCATAACTACGTGATGCGCGCCAACTGCGACGCCATTGCCCGCAAGCTCGGCAACGCGCTTTGCGCGCCGATCGTGCCGTTCGTGCCGGAAGGCAATCTCGACACCAAGACCGGCCACATGGGCACGCCCGGCACCATCAGCATGCGCCCGGCCAGCTACGAAGCGATGCTCACGGATATCGTCGACAGCTTCCGCGTCGGCGGGTTCGAGAACATCGTCATGATCGGCGACAGCGGCGGCAACCAGAACGGCATGAAAGCGGTCGCGGCCAAGGCGAATGCCGACGGCAAGAGCAAAGCCTTCGTCGTGCATATCCAGGAATACTACGACTACGAAAGCGTCGAAGAGTTTCTCCGCCAAAAGGGCGTGATGAAACCGAAGGGCTCGCCCACCGACGAACTGCACGACGATCCGTCGATCACCATGAACATGATGGTCACCGATCCGGAAGCGGTGCGCTGGGCCGCACGGACGAAAGCGGGCAAGGCGACCATCGACGGCGTTTCGATCGCCGACAAGGACAAGGCCGTGCAGATCGGCAGGGAGATCGTCGCGTTCCGCGCGAACGCGACCGCCGAACTGATCAAGAAAGCCATCGCGGCCAAAGGCAAATAAGTTTCTGTTTTAGAGAAGTCGGGGGGACCGATGTTGGACTATACCGTTATCGCACTCTACATGCTGGGCATGATCGGGATCGGCGTGTGGGCGACCAAGCGCTCCAAGAACGAGGAGGATTTCCTCGTTGCCGGCCGCCGGCTCGGTCCTCTGCTCTACTCCGGCACCATGGCGGCGGTCGTCCTGGGCGGCGCCTCGACGGTCGGCGCGGTCGGGCTCGGGTATCAGTACGGCATTTCCGGCGCGTGGCTGGTCTTCTCGATCGGTTGCGGACTTCTGCTGCTGAGCCTCGCCTTCGCGGCTTGGATCAACCGTCTTGAAGTCTACACCGTCGCGCAGATGTTCGAGCTGCGCTACGGGCCCGGCGCGTCGCTGCTCACCGGCATCGTGATGGCCGCTTACACCTTCATGCTTTCGGTGACCTCGACCGTCGCCTACGGCACGATTTTCGGCGTGTTGTTCGAGTTGGACCGCGTGCCCGCGATCCTGCTCGGCGGCGGTGTCGTGATCGCCTATTCGGTGCTCGGCGGCATGTGGTCGATCACGCTGACGGACTTCGTCCAGTTCATCGTCAAGACCATCGGGATTTTCTTCATCATGCTCCCGATCCTTCTGGTCAAAGCGGGCGGCTGGGAAGGCATGCACGCGGCGCTGCCTGAGACCGCCTTCTCCATCACCCATATCGGCACCCAAACCATCATCACCTACTTCGTCGTCTACTTCCTCGGCCTCGTCATCGGCCAGGACATCTGGCAGCGCGTCTTCACCGCGAGGAGCGAAGGGGTCGCCAAGTGGGCCGGATTTACCTCGGGCGTGTACTGCATCCTCTACGCGTTCGCGGGCGCGCTCATCGGCATGTGCGCGAAGGTGCTGCTGCCGAACATCGAAGTGCGCGACACCGTCTATCCGACCATCGTCGAATATGCGTTGCCGGCTGGTATCGCGGGCCTTGTCATGGCCGCGGCGCTCTCGGCCATCATGTCGACCTCGAGCGGCGCTCTCATCGCAACCGCGACCGTCATGAAGGAAGACATCGTCGACAAGCTGGTTCCGCCGAAGGCGGGTGCCGCCACGCAGCATGGGGAGCGGGACGAAGTTCGCAACAGCCGAATCTACATCCTGATCTTCGGCATCCTGATGATCGCGGCCGCCTGCGTGGTGCGCGGTGTCGTCGAAGCCCTCACCATCGCCTACGACATTCTGGTCGGTGGCCTGATGGTGGCGATCATCGGCGGCTTCCTGTGGCCGCGCGGCACCATCAAGGGCGCGCTTGCCAGCATCATCGCCGGCACGGGCCTCACGCTCGGCACGATGTTCGTGATGAAGGACGTCTTCGCCAATGAGCCGATCTTCTACGGGATCATCGGCAGCCTCGTCGTCTACGTGGTCGTCAGCCTGATGACCGCCCCGACGCCGGCGGCCATCCGCGACGAGTGGAACCGCCGCAAGGCGACCAAGCGCGAAGACCTCGCTCCCGCGGCCTAACGCGCTTTCAAAAGCAAAACGGGCTCCCGTGGATCCACGGGAGCCCGTTTTCTTTTTTGGCGCGGCTTTAAGGCTCGATCAGGTGCCACTTCCCGTCCTCGCCGTCGCCGAGGCGCAGTTCGGGACCGTCGTGGAAGCGCATATAGACCGGCCGGGTCTTGTAGGCCCATTGGAGGGTGCCGTCCTCGCGCTTCATGATCGTCCAGTGGCCCATGGGCTTGTCTTCGTCGTGGGCCCACAGCGGCGGCCACACCCCCTGACAGCCGCGGCCGCAATTCGATTTGCTGGGCTGATCGTCATCGTAGACGTAAAGCGGCATCAGGCTCGGAAAGCGCCGATAAACCCACTTTCCCGGCTCGCCTTCGCTCAGCGCCACGGCGCCGGGATGTTCCTCGCTCCCCTTCGGGGGTTCAGATGCGGCGAATGCGGTGGTAGCGACCGAGAGGAAGACCATGCAACTGGTCGACAACCCGAGTGCCAATGTTCTCATTTTGCGCCTCCCATGATCGTATGCCAGCGCCGGAACCGGCGGCACAAGAAGGTGAAAATATAGCGCGCCGCGCGGCCGCGCACCATATCAAGGCTGCGCGAGGGGGAGCGCGTATGCGTTACAAATCCGTGGGTTAGCGGCGGGCAGCCCCTTCCCAACGCGCCAATTCACTCCAATAATGCCCCCTTGAGACCGCCGGGAGGGATGCCCGACGCGGAGAGGGGGCAATCGAATGGTCAGGCGACGGGCATCGGCCGTCGCGAGGACGGCTGCGTGCCATGCGGCCGGTATCGCGCTTTTTCTCGTTCAGGCGGCGCCCGCCGCCGCGGCCTCCGGCGCCGAGCCGATCACCGTGACCATCAGCGGCCGCGCCAATCAGTTCTTTTTCGTGCGCGACGACACCGACGATCCCCGCGCGCCGGTCGAGCGCACCAACGCCGCCGGCATGTTCAACTATTCCCGTCTGACCATTGATGGGCGAATTCCCTTGGGCGACGATCTCGCGGTCCGCGGCAGCGCGCGTTTCATCGCCAACTCGCGCCAACCCGACAACACCGACGAGGTCTACATCGAGCTCTTCGGAAGTTTCGGACGCCTGCAGCTCGGGGACCGCCGGGCCGCTAACGCCGGCATGATCGAATCCGTGGCGCCCCAGGCGTTCTTGCATATGGACGACGAGATTGTTGCATCCGCCGTTCGCCCGCGCGCCGAAGTGCAGATGCGCGACGGACTGACGTTCAAGCGTTTCACCCGTAACGCCACCGGCGTGGTTTATCAGTCGCCGCGCTGGAATACGTTCGACATCGCGGTCGGCTATTATCCGAACGGCGATACGCCGATCAGCACCGTGCAACGCATGCGTACCAAGAACGGCAGCGAGTCGACGATCAGGAGTGTCGGGACCCTCGGGGATGGGATCCGTTACCGCGTGCTGGCCGGCTACCATCAGGCGGAGTCCTCGCAGGTCCCTGAGAAAATCTCGGCCTGGAACGCGCTCGCCGGCCTATTCGTCGGTCCCTTTGAAATCAGCGGCACGTACATACATGTCGCGCCCATTTTTGGACTTCGGGAACGGAACTGGGCGGGCGGCGCGATGTATGTAACAGGCCCGTGGATGCTATCCGGTGATTTTCGTCAGGCTGTCCGCAAGCGCGAAATCAGCGGCATGATCTTTGATAAAGTCGAGCGCCTGACATTTCAGGCCGCCTACAAGCTTGCTCCCGGCATCAATCTCGGCGGCGCTCTTTTCCAGTCGTTCCAGCGCGATTCGGCGAGCCTGGTCTGGCGCAGCCGGGGCGCCATCCTCGGGCTGACGGTCGGTTTCTAGCTTCTGCCCGGGATGAGGCGCGGCTATCCTCCCCGCTTCGCCGATGCCATTGGGAGGATATCATGAAGACATTGAATGTGATCGCGGGAGCGCTGGCCTGCGCGTTCGTTGCGCCGACGTTTGCGTCAGGCGCCGAGGCCGTCAAAACGGCCAACATCGCCGAACGCGGCTTGAAGCCGGCCGATTTCCCGCGCTGGCATCAAGTCGTGCCGAATGTCTACGCCTATGAAGACAAGCTGACCTCCGCGGGCCAGACCCTCACGACCAACAGCCTCATCGTCGTCACCACCGACGGCGTTGTCATCGTCGATGGCCAGGACAATATCGAGCAAGGCAAGGCGATGGTGGCGAACATCAAGAAGATTACGCCTCAGCCGGTGAAATACATGATCATCGCGTCCGATCACGTGGACCATGTCGGGGCGAACCCCGCGCTCAAGGAAGCCTGGCCGAACATGGTGTTCATCTCCACACCGGCCTCCAAGAAGACGATGGAAGCACAGAAGCGCGAGATCCTCGCCAGCGAACTCGTCACCGACAAACGCGATCTGAAAGTCGGCGGTACCGATATCCAAATCCTGAATCTGGGCCGCGGCCATACGGGCGGCGATCTCGTGGTCTATCTTCCGCAAAGCAAGGTCATGTTCATGTCCGAGCTTTACGACCGCTACGTCTTCCCGCCGATGATCACCGGCTTCCCCAGCGAGTGGGCCGCGACCATCAAGAAAGCGCAGGCGATGGACGTCACTTGGTACATCCCCGGCCACGGCTTCACCGACAGCGATGCGCCGACGCTGAAGGCGGATCTGGGCGAATATCTGAAGGCGACCGAGCATGTGATCTCGGAAGCCAAGCGCCTTCGCGCCGCGGGCCTGACCTGCGAGACGGAAAAGAACTGCCCCGCGCACGAGAAAGCCAACTGGGGCTCTTACACCGCGTGGACCCTGTATCCGCAGCAGGCGCCGCGCGCGCTCGCCCGTGTGTATATGGAAATGGACGGCAAACTGCCGAAGTAGACGTTCGGAACGCGGCGGACTATCGGCCGGCCTTGTGCAGGTCCATGGTCCGCTGCGCTTGCTTCAAGTGAGGCAGGTCCAGCATCACGCCGTTGAGCGACGCCACCCCGGACTCCGGGCTTTCAAACGCCTTGATCACCTGCTGCGCATGCGCGACGTCTTCCGCCGAAGGTTTGAAGCCCTCGTGGATGACCGCGACCTGCGCCGGATGAATGGCGAGTTTGCCGTTCCAGCCTTGCCGGCGGATGTCTTTGCAAGCCGCCAGCAACGTCTTCTCGTCCTTGAAATCCGTGTGCGGCGTATCGATCGCCTGCACGCCCGCCGCTTTCGCGGCCAATAGGGTCAGCGACTGCGCCAACTTGTAGGTGAAATCGAACGCGCCCGTCTCATCGGTGTTGCCGGCCGCGCCGAGATCGGCCGCGAGGTCCCACGGTCCCCACGACAAGCCCGCAAGGCGCGGGGAAACGCCTTTCGCGTATTCCGCGGCGGACAGCAAGCCGGTCGCCGTCTCCCCTGAAATCGCGACGATCGCGGTCGCTGTTTTAAGGCCGGCGCGGCGTTCGTGCTCCTCAAGCTGCTGGGCGAGGGACTGGACCGCCGCCGGACCTGTGGCTTTCGGAAGCACGATGCCGTCGGGCGCGCCGGCCATGATGGCCGCGAGGTCCCGCATCGGTGCATCGGACTCCAGCGGATTGATGCGCACGAACAGTTTGCTCTTTCGTGAGCCGGGGACGCGCGCTTTCAGGAATTCGGCGGTGAGGGCGCGGCCGGCGTCTTTGCGCGCGGCGGCCACGGAATCCTCGAGGTCGAGGATGAGGGCGTCGGCGGCGATTTCGTCGGCTTTCGCGAGCTTCTTTTCGCTATCGCCGGGGATGAACAGCATTGAGCGCAGAAGCATGGGGACCGCCGTTTACTTCGGCTTGCGCAGCATGAGGGCGGAGCGTTTGCACGACCCCACCAGTTCTTCACGCTGATTGTAGGCGCGGTGCGCGAAGACGACGATGCCGTTATCGGGGCGCGACTTGCTTTCCCGAATCTCCAGGACTTCGCTTTCAATGCGGATGGTGTCGCCGTGGAAAAGGGGTTTAGGGAAACGGACTTCATCCCAGCCCAGGTTGGCGACGGCTGTGCCGAGAGTCGTGTCGCCGACCGAAATGCCCACCATGAAGGACAGTGTCAGGCAGCTGTTGACCAGCCGCTGGCCGTACTCGCTTTTTTTCATCGCTTCTTCGTCGAGATGAAGCGCCGCCGGATTATGCGTCAGGGCCGTGAGGAATACGTTGTCCGCCTCGGTGATGGTGCGGCGAATGGCATGCTGGAACTTCATGCCAACGGTGAATTCCTCGAAGTAAAGCCCGGCCATCGACGCCCTCGGTTGGTTGCTTTCGGTCAACCACAGCTATACCGCTTTGAAGCCGGGATCAATCTGCAAGGCCGCTTAGAAGGTGCGCGAAATCTTCGCGACAAAGCGCGAATCGCAATGGGTTCCGCAAATCGCCTTCGCATCGGTGTCGTAGTAACGGGCGTCGAGGTTGAACCAGTCGTAGACCTTGAAGGTCGCCCCGGCGTTCCAATCGCTGTAATTCACGCGGTCTTCCATGACCGAGCGGCCCACGCCGGCGCTGACGGTCATCATCTCCGCCAATGGCACCGTGACGTCGGCGCTGTAATAGAGCGTCTGGTCGTTGAGCAGCGGGCCGTAGTCGTCGGTCGTATAGGCCATGCCGAGGTTCACGGCGGCGGGCCCGAAGTCATATCCCGCGTCGATGTGGACATCCCAGAAGCTCTGTCCGCTCACGGTCGTCTCGGGATACCAATAATAGGTGGCGCCGATTTCATAGCTGAACGCGTCAATTCGTCCGCGGTAGCCGGTGAAGAAGTCGAACTCCATGCTCGCGTCGTTTCCAAATTCGACGCTCGATCCCCAGATTCCGGCGTAGATGCCGGTTCCGCTCTCCCAGTCGAGGCCGCCCTGGATCGCCGGGTTTTGGTTGCTCAGCGAAATTCCGCGAACGATATAGTCGCTGACGATCGCGATATTGCCGGTGAATGTCCCCGGCAGCGGATTTGTGTCCTGCGCGTGCGCGTGAGCCGGAATAACGAGCGCGAGGCCGGCCGCGAGCAGGCCGGTGCGTAAAGCATTGACGTACATATATAAGGTATCCCCCAGATCCCGGAGCGTACATTACTCGGCGGCGCTTTCATGACAAGGGATGTCGGCGCGCCTTCGCGAAATTCCACCTCAAAAGCCGTGGTTCGCGGCAGATTCAGCCGCGCGGCATTCGAATTCGCCGCTCAATTGGACAAATAGACCCTGGTTCCTCTTTTAGACTTCGCCGACACTTCGCGTGGGAGAGCTAAGGGGGGAGATTGAATGGCGTCCGCGGGGGAAACTGCGGCCCGCGAGCGGAAATTCAGTCCGTTTTATTCGTGGGTCGTTATCGGCGTTCTCATTCTTCTTTACACGTCGAGTTTCATCGACCGGCAGATCGTGGGGCTGATGGTCAAGCCGATCCGCGACGATCTGCAGATTTCCGATACCGCGTTCAGCCTTCTTTCCGGCTTCTCGTTCGCGCTGCTTTACAGCATCGCCGGCGTTCCCGTCGGTTATGCGGTCGACCGCTGGAGCAGAAGCAAGCTCATCGCCGCCGGTGTTTTCTTCTGGTCGCTGATGACTTTTGCGTGCGGCCTCGTGAACACCTATTGGCGCCTCTTCGCGGCCCGTGTCGGCGTGGGCATCGGCGAGGCGGTGTTGTCGCCCGCGAGTTATTCGCTCGTCAGCGATCTGTTTCCGCCCAATCGCCTGGCCCGGGCGCTTTCGGTCTATACGCTCGGCGTTCCGCTCGGCTCCGGCCTCGCGCTCCTGATCGGCGGACCGCTGGTCGAGGCCATCGGCGCGATGGGCGCGGTCGAGGTTCCGTTCATCGGCGAAGTGCGTCCGTGGCAGGCGGTTTTCCTTGCGATCGGCGCGCCCGGCTTCCTGCTGACGATCTTGAGCTTGCTGGTGGTGCGCGAACCGCCGCGCCACGCCATGCCTGGCGAGGACACGCCCGGCTTCGGCGTGGTCATGCGCTACATCTTCGCCAACGCGAAGATCTACGTGCCCATTTTTTTCGGTCTGACGCTGGTCGCGCTGATCTGGTACGGCGCGGCGGCATGGTATCCGGCTTATCTTCAGCGCGTGCATGGGTTCTCGGTTTCCGAAGCGGGCTTGTTTCTCGGCTTTTCGGCGCTCGTCTTTGGAATTATCGGCACCGCGTCGGGCGGCCTGATCGCCGACTGGTTTCTCGCGCGCGGTCAAACCGATGGGCACTGCCGCGTCGGGATGATGTTCAGTGTCGGCGTGCTCGTGTGTAGCGGCCTCGGCCCGATCATTCCGATCAAGTGGCTTTCACTGACCCTGATTTCGCTCAACTCGCTGTTCGCGTTCACATGGATCGGGGTGAACGCGGCCGTACTTCAGATCGTGACGCCGAACCGCATGCGCGGCCAGGTGTCCGCCATCTATCTGTTCGTCGCCAACGCCATCGCCCTCGGACTTGGGGCGACGACGGTGGCGCTCGCGACCGACTACATTTTCAAGGACGACAACATGGTCGGCGCGTCGATTTCCCTGGTGTCTTTCGTGACGGTTATTTTGACCGTCCTGGTGATGCAGCCGGGACGCAAGCATGTGGGCGAAGTCGTGCGCCAACACATGTTTGTGACCGGTCCTCCGGCCGCTTTGCCGCCGGGCGCGCGGTCGTGATATGGCTGTTACATTGCGTTTACCCTTGGGAGGAGCCCTGATGCGTATTCTTAAAGTTGCTGCCCTCGCGCTGGCACTGTCGCCCGCGATTTCCATGAGCCACGCGGCCTATGCCGCCGCGGCCAACCCGTCGATCGAATTCGAAAAGATGACCTGGCCGGAAGTCAAGGCGGCGCTCGCGGCCGGCAAGACGACGGCCCTGTTCTACACGGGCGGCGTGGAGCAGCGTGGTCCGCAGAACGGCAACGGCGGTCACAACCTGATGGCCCAAGCCACGGTGAAGATGATCGCCGAGCGCCTTGGCAACGCCATCGCGATGCCGGTCATGCCGTTCACTCCGAATAACGCCAGTGCGGACCTGCCGGGCACCATCGGCCTGACGCCGGAACTTCTTGGCGCGGTCCTCGAACGCATCTCCGAGCAGGCCATCCAGACCGGTTTCAAGAACGTCGTCATCATGGGTGACCATGGCGGCGGTCAGCCGAAGGTCTATCAGGACGTCGCGGCCAAGCTCGAAGCGAAGTACGCCCCGCAAGGCATCCACGTCTTCTATTGCGATGACGTCTACATCAAGGCCGGCGCCGATTTCGACAGGATCCTCGCCGAGCGTGGCTATCCGCCCACATCGCACGGCGGCATTACCGATACGTCGCTGATGATGTATCTCGACAAGAACAACGAATACGTGCGCCGCGAACTGGTTCCGGTGACCAACGGCGATCCGGTGCCGAAGGCAGGCGAGAAGCCGGTGCGTACGCTCAACAACGGCATCACGGGTGACCCGCGCCGTTCGACCGCCGAACTCGGCAAGGAAGAGCTTGAGCACAAGGTGGGTTTTGCGGTGAAGCAGATCCAGGGCTTCATTCCGCCGAAAAAGTAACGTCCTCATCCGATGCGTGAAGGGCGGGAGCTGAAAGCTCCCGCCCTTTTTCTTTGCGCGGTCAACGGCGATTTTTTTAGCCTCGCTGCTTTATGCAGGAGCGAGACTAAATCGACTGCAAAAATGTCACTTCAAACAAAATCATGCGTGAAACCCACTGATTTGATTAAGTTTGCATGAACTTTTCCTATTGAAACCGCTACCAATTAAGTTCGATGATCTAACGCTGCATTGCACCCGTGGGGGTGCTTTGCCGCGCGGTGTAACTGTTGCTGACTCGCCTTCTTGCTATCCGACGCCGGCGTCAAATTGGGGGACGCCGTTATTGGGGGACGTCGATGTTGCGCATATTCACGATCTTCTCTTCACACCAAGTTTCTTCGTGCCGTCCGCTTGTGTATTCGCGCGGCGCTGTCGCGCGCGTACATGCCGCGCCGGTTTGCATTGCGCAAGACCGGCAGAGCGGTCGGTCAGCTTGACGGCCTACAAGGTCGGCGCGGCGCCAAAGTCGTTTTGCGTTTGTCAGGGTGGTGCATACCGCCGAGTGTTACGTGACGAAAAGGGTGTGGTGTCAGCAGGCACTACAAAATCAAAAGGGGAATAGTCCTATGATGAAGCTTTCATACGGTCTCAATACGAAGCGCCGGGTATTGACCTCGGTCAGCGCGGCCGCTCTGGCTGCGGCGGTGTCCAGCGCGGCCTTCGCGCAAGAACAGCTTGCGCAGGCACAGCCTGCCGCCGCCGCTTCTCTCGATGAAATCGTCGTGACCGGTTCGCGCGTTGTCCGCGACGGTTACGAAGCTCCGACGCCGGTCTCGGTGCTCGGCGCCGCCGAACTCCAAAACATGGCGACGGCAAACATCGCCGACGCCGTCAACCGCTTGCCGGCGCTGGCCAACAGCTTGTCCACGCGCGGGACGTCGTCCACCGCCGATATGACCGGCGGTATCAACAACCTGAACCTGCGCGGGATCAACCCGACGCGCACCCTGGTGCTGATCGACGGCAAGCGCGTGGTCGGTTCGACCCTCGCCGGCTTCAACAACAACAACGGCGCGGTGGACGTGAACACCGTTCCGACCGGTCTCGTCAGCCGCGTCGACATCGTCACCGGCGGCGCCTCGGCCGCTTATGGTTCGGACGCGCTCGCCGGGATCGTGAACTTCGTGTTCGACAAGGAATTCACCGGCATTAAAGGTGACGTCCAGGGCGGTATCACCACCTACGGCGACAACGAGAACTACAAGGTCTCGCTCACGGCCGGCGTTCCGTTCGCCGGCGGCCGCGGTCACCTCTTGCTGTACGGCGAAAACGGTTTTGAAAACGGCGCGCGCCGCGAAAATCGTCCGCACTCCGATCGCACCCTCGCCATCGTGCAGAACCCGGCCTGGGGCACCTTGGCTGGCCAAAGCCTGACCGTTCCGCAGTTCATCACCGCGACCAATGTCTCGATGGCGAACGCCACTTACGGCGGCTTGATCGTCAACTGCGCCACGCCGACGACGGCGGGCGCGCAAGCCTATAACCTCACCGACCGCCAATGTCCGTTGCGCGGCACGCAGTTCCTTGAGGGCGGCACGCCGGCGCCGTATCGCTTCGGCACTTTGACGGGCTTGAACGCGACGCAAACGGCCGCCGGCCAGCTCATGATCGGTGGCGACCAGACCAACCGCATCGACCGCATCTCGCCGATCGTCACGCAGCTGACCCGCGCCAACGCTTACGTCCGCGCCAGCTACGATCTCGCCGACAACGTCAACGCCTTCGCGGAATGGGGTTGGGCTTACACGCTGAATCGTTCGGAAACCTCGGTTCCGCAATTCCAGTTCGGCCTCACGATCGCGCAAGATAACGCCTTCGTCCCGACCTCGGTGCGCAATCAGATGGTCGCACTCGGTGTTACAAACTTCACGCTGGGCACCACGGCCTTTGGCGCGCCCGGCAATCCGGGCATGTACGGCTTCGGCAATAAGAACGAACGTATCCAGCGCCGTTATGTCGCGGGCCTCGAAGGTAATTTCGACGCCATGGACACCAACTGGAAGTGGGATGCCTACTATCAGAAGTCCACGACGCACGCGTCTGTCCGTACGCCCGATAACGTTCTCAGCGGTCCGGGTTCGACCGTGTTCCGCTCGGCGGTTGACGCGGTCGTCAATCCGGCCAACGGTCAGATCGTCTGCCGCGTGAACATCGACACCAATCCGGCCAACGATCTGCCGGGCTGCGTGCCCTTCAACGTGATGGGCGTGGGCGTCAATTCCCAAGCCGCGATCGACTACGTGACCGGCACGGGTTACGCGCTCATTTACCTCCAGCAGGACGTGATGGCCGCCAGCGCCGCCGGCGAGCCGTTCTCGTCGTGGGCGGGTCCGGTCTCGCTCGCGTTCGGCGCCGAACACCGCACGGAGAAGGTCGGCGGCCTCGCGTCCGACCGTGACATCAATCGTTGGTGGTTCGCGGGTAACTTCACGGCTTCCGCCGGCAAGTACAACGTGACCGAAGGCTTCGTGGAAACCGTCATTCCGCTCGCCGCCGAAGAAAGCTGGGCAAAGAAGCTCGACCTCAACGGCGCCGTGCGCGCGACCGACTATTCGACGTCCGGTTACGTCACGACGTGGAAGGTCGGCGCCACCTGGACGCCGGTCGACGACATCACGTTCCGCGCCACGCGTTCGCGTGATATTCGCGCTCCGAACCTCGGCGACCTTTATCTCGCCGGCCGTTCGGGCACGGGTGTCGTCATCGACCGCACCAACGGTCAGCAGACTTCGATCGTGACCCGTCAGGGCGGTAACCCGAACCTGCTGCCGGAAAAGGCGAACACCACCGGTCTCGGTGTGGTGTTGCAGCCGCAGTTCCTGCCGGGATTCGGCGCGTCGGTGGACTTCTTCAATATCGACATCTCCGGCGCCATCGTCACCGTCGCCCAGCAGACCATCGTCGACCGCTGTCAGCTGGAAAACGTGACGCAGCTCTGCAGCCTGATCGAACGCAGCCCGTCGACCGGCCTGATCACCGGCGTCAGCACGCTGCCGGCCAACGTCGCTTCGCAGTCCGCGCGCGGTTTCGACTTCGAAGCCAGCTACAGAATGCCGCTCGCCGATCTCAACGAAGATTGGGGCGGCAACCTGAACTTCCGCGTCCTCGCGACCATGTACACCAAGCTCGAGACGGTGGACGGCGCGAACATCCTGCGCGGCGAAGGCGT
This sequence comes from Rhodospirillaceae bacterium, assembly GCA_041919675.1. Classification (GTDB taxonomy): domain Bacteria; phylum Pseudomonadota; class Alphaproteobacteria; order Rhodospirillales; family Rhodospirillaceae; genus SHVO01. Next base: position 13,165 of record JAYRTJ010000021.1, read on the forward strand.
GAACGCCGGCGGCGCCGGCGGTCTGGCCGCCACCAACGGGATCTTCGCTCCGGACGTCAAGTATTTGCTCTCGGTCGGCTACACCAGCGAGAGCGGCTTCTCGGGCACGATCTCGGCCCGCGGCTTCACCGGCGGCGTGTACAACAACAACTTCGTGTACTGCACCACCGGCTGCCCGGCTTCGACCGCCAACAATCCGACGGTCGGTTTCGAGAACAAGACGCCGGGCGATTTCGACGTCGATATCGCGCTCAATCAGAAGCTCATGGAAGACAAGATCGAAGTCTTCTTCGCAGTGGATAACGTGTTCAACTCCGATCCGGCTCTGATCGCCGCCACGTTCAATAACGGCTTCTATCAGGGTCTCGCGAACTCCAACTACGACCAGGTTGGACGTTCGTTCCGCGTTGGTACGCGGTTCCACTTCTAAAGACCGATGTTAAAGCGAAGGGAGGCAGAAATGCCTCCCTTCGTTCTTTCGACGACTTCGGCTTTTCACCGTTCGCTTTTTTTGTATCGGGGACGTGAAGATGGCGTATCGGCAGCTGACAGCCGCGGCATTGATGCTTTTATCGACCGTCGGCGCATGTTCTCGCGAAGAACCGGCCAAGCCCTACGCCGTAGAGGACGTTCCGCTCTCCCAGATTTCAGCCGATCTCGCGGCAGGCGCCACAACCTCGGCCGCCGTCACGCAGGCTTATATCGAGCGCATCAGGATGTACGACGCGCCTCTCAAGGCCGTCATCATGGTGGCGCCGGACGCCCTTCAACAGGCCGCGGCATCGGATCAGCGCCGCAAGGATGGGAAAACGTTGGGTCCTCTCGACGGGATCCCCATCCTTCTCAAGGACAATATCGACGCGCTGGGTATGCCCACGACCGCGGGCTCTTACGCGCTGGAGCACAATGTCCCCACGCAAGACGCGGACCTGACGCACCGATTGCGCGAAGCGGGCGCGATTATCCTCGGTAAGGTCAACACCAACCAATTCGCCGGGTTGCGTACGACGCAAGGCCTCCTCGGGAGCACCGTCGGTGGAATGCCGCACAATCCCTACGACCTCGCGCGCACGCCGGCGGGTTCCAGCAACGGTTCGGGCATCGCCGCGGCGGTCAGTTTCTCCGCCGCGACCGTCGGGACGTGCACCACGGGATCGGTGATCGGTCCCGCATCGCTCATGGGCCTCGTGAGCATGCGTCCGACCATCGCGCTGATTTCGCGCGGCGGGATCGTGCCGATCAGTTTAGGGCAGGACACCGCCGGCCCCATGGCGCGCACCGTCACCGACGCGGCGATGATGATGAACGTGATGGCGGGCACAGGCGCGCGGGATGCCGCAAGCGCCGAGGCCGACGCGCATAAAACCGACTACGTGAAAGCGCTCTCGACGGACGCGTTCAAGGGCCGGAAAATCGGCGTCATCCGCGGCATGGCGGGATATTCCGATGTCACCAGGCCGCTGTTCGACGACGCCCTGGCCGTCCTCGCGGCGCAAGGCGCCGAGCTCGTCGACATCCCCGCCGATATCTTCGAGGACCTGAGCCAAGAACAGCGCACGATCCTCATTTACGACTTCAAGCAAGACCTGAACGCATATCTTGCCGCGGCCGCGCCGGCGCAAAAGGTGCGCACCATGACGGATCTCGTCGCTTTCAATAAGGCCGATCCGCGCGAGAATATGTGGAGCCAAGACTTGGTCGAGGCTGCCGAGGCGACCACGGGACGTGATAACCCGGAATACGTCAACGCTTTGGCCTACGCGAAGAATAAGGCGGGCCCCGAAGGCTACGACAAGGCTTTTGCTTATGGTGTTGTCGCGGTCGTCACGCCGACCGGTCAACCCGCGGGCCTGATCCTGCCGCCGGGCACGGCCGGTCACACCATCTCCGCGCGCCCGAAAGGCAGCTCGCCGCCGTCACCCAGCATGTATGCGGCGCTCGCCGGCTATCCCAATCTCACAGTGCCGATGGGGCAGGTCGAAGGCCTGCCGGTGGGGCTGTCCTTCATTGGACCCAGGTGGTCCGAATCTTTGCTGCTGTCCATGGCCTACGCCTACGAACAAGCGTCGCATAAACGCATCGCGCCGGCCGCCTACAAACAGGCATCAGCAACATCTAAGCAGCCGTAGGGGAGACACGTCGCCACCATTTTCAGACAAGGGGAAGACCGATGGTACAGCCGTCCTATCGCTACGTTGCGAAGCGTCATGTCCTGACCTCGGTGAGCGCGCTTGCGCTCATCGCGGCGATCTCCAACCCAGCATTTTCCCAAACTCAGACGGCGCAGGCTCAGCCCGCGACCGGCGCACTTGATGAAATCGTCGTGACGGGTTCGCGCATCGTGCGCGACGGTTACGAGGCGCCCACGCCGGTGTCGGTGCTCGGCGCGGCTGAACTCAACGCCATGGCGGCCACCAACATCTCCGACGCCGTGAACCGGTTGCCCGCGCTTTCGGGCAGCTTGACCACGCGCAACTCGTCGGGCGCGGATATGACCGGGGGGATCCAAAACCTCAATCTACGCGGCCTTTCGCCCAATCGTACGCTGGTCCTGATCGACGGCAAGCGCGTGGTCGGTGGAACGTTGGCCGGTTTCGACAACAACGGGAGCGCGGTCGACGTCAACACGGTGCCGAACGGACTCGTCTCGCGCGTCGACATCGTGACGGGCGGCGCCTCGGCAGCCTATGGCTCGGACGCGCTTGCCGGCGTTGTCAACTTTGTTTTCGACAAGGAGTTCACGGGCGTCAAAGGCGAAATCAACGGCGGGATAACGACCCGCGGCGACGGCGAGAACTATAAGGTCGACTTGACGGTCGGCGTTCCCTTCGGCGGCGGCCGCGGTCACCTTCTTGCATTCGGCGAACACACCTACGATCACGGCATTCCCGATACCGATCGCGGTTGGAATCAGCCCAGCTTCTCGATCATCCCAAATCCGGGATACGCGGCAGGCAACGGATTGCCGCAGTACATCATGGCCGAGAACACCGGCCTCGCCACCGCCACGCCGGGCGGCCTTATTCTGCAGTGTCCGGGTTACGCCACGAACACATGTCCGCTGCGCGGAACCATGTTCGGGGAAGGCGGGGCCACCGCGCCGTTCCGCTTCGCGCCGAATTACGTGTCGGGCACCTTGATGAGCGGCGGCGACTGGGAGATATCGCGCATCGACTATCATCCGACTCTCGCGACGCGCCTGACCCGCGCGAACGCGTATGTACGCCTCAGCTACGACCTCGCCGACAACGTCAACATGTTCGCCGAGTGGGGCTATTCGTACACCTTCAACGACAGTCTGGGCAGCGTGCCGCAGTTCCACCTCGGCAATATCACCGTGCGTCAGGATAACGCGTTTATCCCGACGAGCGTGCGTAATCAGATGGTCGCGCTCAATATCAGCCAGTTCACGCTCGGCACGACCAATATCGACATGCCGAAGTTCGGGAACAATAACGAGCGTATCCAGCGGCGCTATGTCGCCGGCGCCGAAGGGGCGTTTGATGCAATGGATACGTCGTGGACCTGGGACGCCTACTATCAGAAATCGACCACCCACGCGTCCGTCCGCACCCCCGGCGACGAAATCTCGGCGAACTACACGAAGGCCAACGACGCGGTCGTGAATCCCGCGAACGGCCAGATCGTATGCCGCGTCAACGTCGATGCGATCACCACCAACGACGATCCGCTCTGTAAACCCTACAACGTGATGGGCATCGGGGTTAACTCCGCCGATGCGATCAACTACATCACCGGCACGGGTTATTCGCTGATCTATCTGCAGCAGGATGTGATCGCCGCCAGCGCGACCGGCGAGCCGCTCTCGTCCTGGGCCGGGCCGGTCTCGCTGGCGCTCGGCGCCGAACACCGCATCGAGCAAGTGCGTTCGTTCGCCAGCGCCATCGACGAAGCGCGCGGATTCTTCGCCGGTAATTTCACCGGGACCACGGGCAAATACACCGTCACGGAAGGTTTCGTCGAAACCGTTGTGCCGCTCGCGAAGGATGCCTCCTGGGCGACGTCTCTCGATATCAACGGGGCGGTCCGCGCCACCAGCTACAGCACCTCGGGTTATGTCACGACCTGGAAAATTGGCGCCACCTATAAGCCGGTTGAGGACATCACCTTCCGGGCAACACGCTCACGCGATATTCGTGCGCCGAACCTCGGCGACCTGTTCAGTGCGGGCCGTTCCGGCACAGGTGCGGTGATCGATCCGGCCACGAACGTGTCCTCCACAGTGGTCACTCGCGTCGAGGGCAATCCGGCGCTGTTGCCGGAAAAAGCCAACACGACCGGACTCGGTGTCGTTTACCAGCCTGGTTGGCTCCCCGGCTTCGGCGCATCGGTCGACTACTACAATATCGATATTGCCGGAGCGATTGTCTCCCTCAGCGCCCAGCAATATGTCGATCGCTGCTATACCGGCGTGACACAGCTTTGCAGCTTCATCCAGCGTGACGCCGCGGGCGTGATCAACTTCGTGCGCGTGCTGCCCGCGAACGTTCTCTCGCAAGGCGCCCGAGGGATCGACTTCGAAGTCAGCTACCGCTTCCCACTCGCGGACATCGTGGACGATTGGGACGGACAGATGTCATTGCGCGCACTGGCGACCTACACGGACCGTCTGCGCACCATCGACGGTACGAATACCGTGCAAGGCGCCGGTGTGAATGCCGACGGCGGCGGCGGTCTGGCCGCCACCAACGGTCTGTTCGCGCCGCACCTCAAGTACATCATATCCGCAGGCTACTCCGCCGATCGTTTCTCAAGCACGCTCACGATGCGTGGGATCGGGAAGGGCGTTTACAACAACGCGTTCGTGCAGTGTACGTCCGGCTGTCCGGCCTCGACGCCGTTCGCGCCGACGGTTGCGCTCAACTCCGTGCCGGCCATCGCCTACTTCGATCTCGCGCTGAACTACAAGATCATGGAAGGCGATACGGCGGAGTTGTTCCTCGTCACTGAAAACGTGTTCGACAAGGATCCGCCCCGTATCGCGGCGGGGACCGGCGGCGGGTATTGGAGCGGCCAATCGAACGGCCGTCACTATGACCGCATCGGCCGCAACTTCCGTGCGGGTGTACGCTTCAAGATGTAACGCGGTGGAGGGGCGCGGGGGTGATCTGCGCCCCTTTTCCTCTTTCGCATTCGTAAAAGGATGAGACCATGCACTTTCGCCCTATAACGTCACTGGCCGTCGTCGCGCTCCTGGGCCTGGCGGCCTGCGGCAAAGAAGAACCGGCGAAACCTTACGCGATCGAGGAGGTTCCGCTCTCGCAAATTTCCGCGGACCTAGCCGCGGGTAAGACGACGTCCGCGGCGGTCACGCAAGCGTACATCGAACGGATGAAGACCCTCGACAGCGGCTTGAACGCGGTGATCTTGATCGCGCCGGACGCGCTCGAACAGGCTGCCGCCGCGGATCAGAGGCGCAAGGAGGGAAAGGCACTCGGTCCTCTCGACGGCATCCCCATCCTGTTCAAGGACAACATCGACACGAAGGGCCTGCGCACGACCGCCGGTTCCTATGCCCTCGAGTTCAACGTACCGGAAAAGGATTCCACCGTGGTTGAGCGCCTGCGCGGCGCCGGCGCCGTGATCCTCGGTAAGGTGAATACCTCCCAGTGGGCGGGCTTCCGCACGACGAAGGGCCTCAACGGTTCGACCGTGGGGAAGGGGCCGCATAACCCTTATGATCTTTCGCGCTCGCCGGCCGGTTCCAGTTCAGGTTCGGGGATCGCGGCATCCGTGAGCTTCGCGGCGGCGACCGTCGGCACCGATACCGGCGGCTCGATCATTGGACCTTCCAACAACAACGGGATCGTCGGCCTGAAGCCCACGATTTCACTCGTGCCGCGCGTGGGTATCGTTCCGATCAGCATGGACCAGGATTCAGCCGGCCCGATGGGCCGCACCGTGCGGGATGTGGCGATGCTTCTGAACGTCATGGCGGGCAGCGACCCCGCCGACCCATGGAGCGCGGACGCGGATGCGCGTAAGAAGGACTATGTTGCGGCGCTGAGCCCCGACGCCCTCAAGGGCAAGCGGATCGGCGTGCTGCGCGGGATGCGCGGCTACGGCGAGGAAACGACGGGCCTCTTTGAAGAAGCCCTGGGCGTCCTCAAAGGTCAGGGCGCCGAGCTCGTCGAAATTCCGCCGGGCAGCATTCCGGACGCCTCCGAGGAAATGCGCGTTATCCTGCTCTACAGCTTCAAGGAAGACATCAACAACTATCTCGCCGGTACGCCGGCGGCGGTGAAGAGCCGCACGCTCACCGATCTCATCGCCTTCAACAACGCCGATCCGCGCGAAAGCATGCATACGTCCGACATTTTCGAAGACGCGGACAAGACCATGGGCGGCCGTCAGGCGCCCGAATATATCGCCGCCCACAACGCGGGAAAGCAGAAGACGCAAGCCGACGGGTTCGACAAGGTGCTGCGTGAGTACAATGTCGTGGCGCTCGTGAATCCCACCAGCGGTCCGGCCGAAGTGATCCAGCCGGACGGAACGGCCACCAGCCACGCGATCAAGGTGCCGGCGGGCGCGGCGGTGTCCGCCACCGCGTCGACGATGATCGCCGGCTATCCGCACTTGTCCGTGCCGATGGGCCTCTACAAAGGCCTGCCGGTGGGGCTCTCGTTCATCAGCACCGCGTGGCAGGAAGAACTGCTGTTGTCCCTCGGGTATGCGTACGAGCAGGCCTCGAAAAAGCGCGTGCCGCCGGCGGCCTACAAACAGCCCGCCGCGAACTAAAAATTTGTGAGGAGATCGAAAATGCATATGTCTCGCCCCCTGACCGCCATCGCGCTGGTCCTCTCGCTCTCGCTTGCCGCGTGCGACAAGAAGGAAGCCGCGGCGCCCTACAACGTCGAAGAAGCGGCGCTCTCGCAGATCTCGGCTGACCTCGCGGCCGGGAAAATCACATCCGCCGCCGTCACCCAGGCCTATATCGACCGCATCAATAAATACGACGGGCCTCTCAACGCGGTGATCATGGTGGCCCCGGATGCCTTGCAGCAAGCGGCCGCCTCGGATCAACGCCGGAAGGACGGCAAGGCGATCGGCCCTCTCGATGGGATTCCCGTCCTCTTGAAGGACAATATCGACGCGGTGGGTATGCCGACGACGGCAGGCTCGTTCGCCATGGTGGAAAATTTCCCGGCGCAGGATTCCGAAGTGGCGAAGCGCCTGCGCGCGGCCGGTGCGGTGATCCTCGGCAAGGCCAACACCTCGCAGTGGGCCGGGCTGCGCACGACGGCGGCTTTCGCAGGCTCCACGGTCGGCGGTCCGACCCGCAATCCGTATGATCTGACCCGCACGGCGGCCGGATCCTCGAACGGCTCGGGCATCGCGGCGGCGGCGAGTTTCGCAGCGGCGACGGTCGGAACCGATACCACGGGGTCGATCATGGGCCCGTCGTCCCTGATGGGCCTCGTCGGTATGCGTTCCACCGTAGCGCTCATCTCGCGGCGCGGCATCGTGCCGGTCAGCCTCAGCCAGGATACGTCGGGCCCGATGACGCGCACCGTCACCGACTTCGCGATGATGCTGAACGTGATGGCGGGCTCGGACCCCGGCGATCCGTGGTCGGTCGACGCCGATGCGCACAAAACCGACTATGTGAAAGCGCTTTCGCCGGATGCCTTGAAGGGCAAGCGGCTCGGTGTCTTCCGCAATACCAGTGCCCATAATGACGCGACGAAGCCCATCTTCGACAAGGCGCTCGAGGTCATGAAGGCGCAAGGCGCCGAACTCGTCGATCTGCCGGACGACCTTCTTGAAGATCTCGGCAATGAGCAGCGCCTCATCATGTATTACGACATCAAGCAGGACATGGCGGCTTATCTCGCCACGGCGCCGTCGGCGGTGAAGATCCGCACCCTCGCGGACATCATCGCTTTCAATAAGGCCGATCCGCGCGAAAGCATCCACGGTCAGGAACATTTGGAAGCCGCTGAAGCGCTTTCGGGCGGCCGCGAGAACCCGGAATTCCAGAAGATCTGGGAATATGCGCATCGCAAGGCGGGCCCCGAAGGCTATGGCCGCGCGTTCACGGAGTTCGGCGTCAGCGCCCTGGTGGCCGTCAGCCGCGGCCCCGCCGACGTGCAGCAACCGGATGGCACGACCGGCGGCGGCGCCGCGCTGGAACGCCCGAAGGGCACGCGCCCCGCTTCGATCAGCGGCGTGGCGGCGCTTGCGCAGTGGCCGAATCTCACCGTGCCGATGGGCGACGTGAACGGCCTCCCGGTGGGGCTGTCTTTCGTCGGGCCGCAATGGTCCGAGGCGACGCTGCTTTCCTACGGCTACGCCTATGAACAAGCTTCACATGCCCGCAAGCCGCCGACCGCCTATAAGGAAGCGGCGACCAACAACTAACCGAGGACGCGCCATGTACATCCGATCCGCCACAGCCGTCGCGCTGGTCCTGTCTCTCACGCTCGCCTCCTGCAACAAGCAGGAAGAAGCCGCGAAATCCTACGAGGTGGAGGAGGTGTCCCTGGCACAGCTGTCCGCGGACTTGGCGGCCGGCAAGACGACGTCCGTTGCCGCCACGCAGGCCTATATCGACCGTATCAACAGGTATGACGGCGCCTTGAACGCCGTCATCGGCGTGATGCCCGATGCGCTCGAGCAGGCGGCGGCCTCCGATCAGCGGCGCAAAGACGGGAAGTCCCTCGGGCCTTTGGACGGCATTCCGATCCTTCTGAAGGACAATATCGACGCGGTCGGCCTCGCGACGACGGCGGGATCGTTCGCTTTGATCGACAATCTGCCGGTCAAGGACTCCGAGGTCACGCGGCGCCTGCGTGAGGCGGGCGCCGTCATCCTCGGAAAGACGAATACGTCGCAGTGGGCGGGGCTTCGGACCGAAGACTCCTTCAACGGCAGCACCGTCGGCGGAAGCACGCATAATCCGTACGATCTCACACGTTCGGCCGCCGGATCCAGCAATGGGTCGGGAATCGCGGCGGCGGCAAGCCTCGCCGCCGGAACGATGGGCACCGACACCACAGGCTCGATCATCAGCCCATCTTCCTACATGGGCCTCGTCGGCATGCGTCCAACCATTGCGCTCATCTCGCGGCGTGGGATCGTTCCCATCAGCCGCACGCAAGATACCTCGGGGCCTATGACGCGGACCGTGACCGACTTCGCGATGATGCTGAACGTCGTGGCGGGCAGCGATCCCGCCGATCCCGAAAGCGCAGAGGCCGACGCGCATAAAACGGACTATGTCAAAGCGCTTTCGGCCGAGGCCCTCAAGGGCAAGAAGCTCGGGGTGTTCCGGGGCACGCGCGGATACAACGAAACGACGGCCGCCGTTCTCGATGAGGCCATCGAGGTCCTCAAGGCGGAAGGCGCGGAAGTGGTCGAGCTTCCGGCGGATATTCTCGAAGACACGAGCCAGGAACAGCGCGTCATCATGATCCACGAGATCAAGGAAGACATGGCGGCCTATCTCGTTGACGCGCCGCCCAGCGTGAAGTCGCGCACCCTCGCGGATCTGATCGCGTTCAATAAGACGGATGCGCGGGAAAGCATGCACGCCCAGGATATGTTCGAGGAGGCGCAGGCCACCAACGGCCGCCAGGACGATGTCTACGTCAAGGCCAAGGAATATGCGCAGCGCCGCGCCGGCGCCGAGGGCTTCGGCAGGGCCTTCAAGGAGTTCGGGGTTGACGCGGTGATCGGCCTTTCACGCGGGCCGGCCGAAGTCATTCCGCCGGACGGGAAGGGCGGCGAGCATGTTGCGGGCGCGCGTGCGAAAGGCGCCGCGCCGCCGCATATGAGCGGCAACGCCGCGCTGGCGGGTTATCCGAATTTGACCGTGCCGATGGGGCTCGTGAGCGGCCTGCCGGTCGGGATCTCGTTCGTTGGTCCCGCCTGGTCCGAGGCGGCCCTGGTCGGCTTTGGTTATGATTTCGAACAGGCGTCAAAGAAACGCGTTCCGCCGGCGGCCTACAAAGCCGCCGCCGCGAAATAGGGGAGCCGCCCATGCATATCCGCTCTTTGACCGCCATCGCGCTGGCGCTCGGTCTTCTGGCGGCCTGCGACAAGCAGGAAGACGCCCAGCCTTATGCGGTCGAAGAAGTCCCGTTGAGCCGGGTGGCCGACGACCTTGCCGCGGGCGCAACGTCGTCGGTGATGGTCACGCAGGCCTATATCGATCGCATCGGTCTCTACAACGGCGCCGTGAACGGTGTGATCGCCATCATGCCCGACGCGCTGGAACAGGCTGCGGCCTCCGATCAACGGCGCAAGGACGGTAAGACCTTAGGTCCGCTGGATGGGATTCCCATCCTGATCAAAGACAATATCGATGCGCTGGGCCTGCCGACGACGGCGGGCTCGTTCGCGTTGATCGACAATGTTCCCCTGAAGGACTCCGAGGTGGCGCGCCGTCTGCGGGAAGCCGGCGCGGTGATCCTCGGCAAAGCCAATACCTCTCAATGGGCGGGTCTGCGCACAACAGCCGGCGGGCTCAACGGCAGCACGGTCGGCGGGCCGGCGCACAATCCCTATGACCTCGCGCGCGGTGCGGCGGGCTCGAGCAACGGTTCGGGCATCTCGGCCGCCGCCAGCTTCGCGGCCGCGACCGTCGGGACCGATACAACCGGCTCCGTCGTTGCGCCGTCGAATGCCAATGGTGTCGTCGGGCTGCGTCCCACCGTCGCGCTCATCTCGCGGCGCGGCATTGTGCCCGTGAGCCTCACACAGGACACGGCGGGTCCAATGGGCCGCAACGTGCGCGACGTGGCCATGCTGCTGACGGTCCTCGCCGGCACGGATGCCGCCGACCCCGCGACGGCGGCTTCGGATACGCACAAGGCCGACTACGCGAAAGCGCTGTCCATCGAGGCGCTGCAAGGCAAGCGGATTGGTGTCTATCGCGGTACCAACGCTTTCGAGCGCACGCAAGCGCAATTTGAAGAAGCTTTGAGCGTTCTCCAGGCGCAGGGCGCGACTCTGGTCGATATCCCCGATGCCGTGCTCGAGGATCTCAGTCAGGAGCAGCGCCTGATCATGATCTACGACATCAAGGAAGATATGGCGGCCTATCTCGCCCAGGCGCCGGCGAACGTCAAACACCGGACGCTCGCGGACCTCATCGCCTTCAACAAGGCCGACCCGCGCGAGAACACGTATGGCCAGGACCTGTTTGAAGCGGCGGAGGCGACCACGGGCCGCGGAACGCCCGCGTACATCGAGACCCGCGAATATGCGCAGCGCAGGGCCGGGGCCGAAGGCTACGGCAAGGCCATGTCGGACTATGAAATCAGCGCCATCGTGGCCCCGACGGGTGGTCCCGCCGGTTTGATCGGCGGCGGCGCGCCCGCGCCCGGCGCGGCGCCTCCCGCCGGCGGCGGTCATCCCGCCGCCGTCACGCCGAAGGGGGCGCGCAAGCCTTCCATCAGCGGCGTGGCCGCGCTCGCGGGTTATCCCAATCTTTCCGTGCCCATGGGCTATGTGGATGGGATGCCGGTCGGCCTTTCCTTCGTCGGCCCGCCGTGGTCCGAAGATCAGTTGCTTGCGATGGGCTATGCCTACGAGCAGGCTTCGAAGAAACGCGTGCCGCCGAGCGCCTATAAACAAGGCGCCAGTTCCAATTAATCAGGGGATCCGCCGATGAACATCCGCTCTTTCACCGCAGCCCTTCTGGTCTCGGTTTCGCTGATCGCCTGCAACAAGCAGGAGGCCGCGAAACCCTATGAGGTCGAGGAGATTTCCCTCGCGCAAGTTTCAGCCGACCTCGCGGCCGGAAAGACGACCTCCGCCGCCGTGACCCAGGCCTATATCGACCGCATCGATATGTACGACGGTCCTTTGAATGCGGTGATCAGCATCACGCCGGACGCGCTGAAACAGGCCGAAGCTTCCGACGCCCGGCGCAAGGACGGCAAATCGCTGGGACCTCTCGATGGCGTGCCGGTGCTCTTGAAAGACAATATCGACGTGACCGGCGTGGCGACGACGGCCGGTTCCTACGCGCTTGAAAAGAACCTGCCCGCGCAGGACGCCGAAGTTACGCGCCGGCTGAAAGCGGCGGGCGCCGTCATTCTCGGCAAAGCGAACACGTCACAGTGGGCCGGGTTCCGTACCACCCGCGGCCTCAACGGCAGCGTCTTCGGCGGCGGTACGCACAATCCGTACGATCTCAATCGCCAGGCCTCGGGTTCAAGCAATGGTTCGGGCATCGCGGCGGCCGTGAGTTTCGCGGCGGCCACCGTGGGAAGCGACACCACCGGTTCGATCGTCAGCCCGTCCTCGCACAACATGGTCGCCGGTCTGCGCCCGTCGGTCGCGCTCGTTTCGCGCCGCGGCGTGGTGCCGGTGAGCCTGGAGATGGACACCATCGGTCCCATGGGCCGCAGCGTGACCGACATCGCCATGATGCTGAACGTCATGGCGGGTTCGGACCCGGGCGATCCGTGGTCGGCGGATGCCGATGCCAACAAAACCGACTACACCAAAGGCCTTTCCACCGAGGCCCTGAAAGGTGTCCGGCTGGGCGTTCTGCGCAACACGGGCGGTTACGATGAAAAGACACAAGCCGTTCTCGACAACGCGCTCGGCGTGCTGGAGTCACAGGGCGCCACCCTCGTTGAGCTTCCGGCCGACGTCATGGAAGACCTGACTCAAGAACTGCGCCTCATCATGGTCTACAACATCAAGGAAGACATGGCGGCCTACCTTGCGCATGCGCCCGAAGCGGTAAAGTCGCGCACCATCGCGGACCTGATCGCCTTCAACACATCTCATCCGGAAGAGAGCAGACACGGGCAGGAGCTGTTCGATGCGGCCGAAGCCACCACCATGGGCCGTCAGAATCCGGAATATATGAAGACCTTCGAATATGCGCGCCGCCGCGCCTCGGTCGAAGGGTTTGACCGCGCCTTTAAGGAGTTCAACACCGCGGCGGTCGTTGCGCTGACGGCCGGCATCCCCGCGCTGATCATTCCGGACGGCACCGGCACGCACGTCGCCGCCGCGCGCCCGAAAGGGTCCGTGCCGCCCACGGTGAGCGGAACGGCGGCGGTTGCGGGTTATCCGAACTTGAGCGTTCCGATGGGCCTCGCGGAAGGATTGCCGGTCGGTCTTTCCTTCGTTGGCCCGAAATGGTCGGAGGCGACGCTGCTTGCCTATGGCTACGCTTACGAGCAGGCGTCCAAAAAGCGCGAAGCGCCGGCGGCCTATAAACAGGCCGTCGCGGGAGCCAAATAACCCCCCGAGTCTCGGCGGGCCCTTTAAGAGGGGCGTTGGAAAAGGGCTCGAAAAGACTGCAAATTCGGCTCTTTTCGGGGGAATTCCCGGGGGCTGTTACAGGGCGTTTTGCTATGCAAAGCTCGCCGCCACGCCGTTTAAGTCATTCGCATAAGGGGATGTGAAAATGATGATGAACCGCCGCTGTTTCACCAGCTTGGCTCTGCTCGTTTCGCTTGGTCTTGCCTCCTGCGGCAAGGAAGAGCCCGCAGCGCCCTACAACGTCGAAGAAGTGCCGCTCTCGCAGATCTCCGACGATCTCGCGGCCGGCAAGATGACGTCGGCGGCCATCACCCAGTCTTATATCGACCGCATCAACATGTACGACGGCCCGCTGAACGGCGTGATCGCCGTTGCGCCGGATGCGCTCCAACAAGCCGCCGCCTCGGATGCGCGCCGCAAGGACGGCAAAGCCCTCGGTCCCTTGGACGGCGTTCCCATTCTCCTCAAGGACAATATCGACGCGGTGGGCATGCCGACGACGGCGGGATCGTGGGCGCTCGAGCACAATATGCCCAAGCAGGATTCCGAAGTGACCCGCCGCCTGCGCGCCGCCGGCGCCGTGATCCTCGGCAAGGCGAACACCTCGCAATTCGCCGGCATCCGCACCTCGACGGGCCTCAACGGTTCGACCTTGGGCGGCAGTACGCATAATCCGTACGACATCACGAAGTCGGCCGCCGGCTCCTCGAATGGCCCAGGCATCGCGGCCGCGGCCACGTTCTCCGCCGGCACCATCGGCACGGAAACCTCGGGCTCGATCACCAGCCCGTCCAGCCAGAACGGCGTCGTCGGCATCAAGTCCACGATTGCCTTGGTTTCACGCCGCGGCATCGTTCCCATCAGCCTCACGCAGGACATGGCCGGCCCCATGACCCGCACGGTCCGCGACAACGCGATGGTGCTCAACGTCATCGCCGGCAGCGATCCGGGCGATCCGTGGTCCGCCGACGCGGACGCCAACAAGAAGGATTACGTTTCGCTGCTCTCCGCCGACGGGCTGAAGGGCAAGCGTCTTGCCGTGCTGCGCGGCTTGCGCGGTCAGGACGAGCGCACCACGCCGGTCTTCGACGAAGCGCTCGCGGTTCTGAAAGCGCAGGGCGCGGACCTCGTTGAAGTGCCCGACACCAAGTGGATCGATATCCGTCCCGAGATGCGCATCGTCCTTCTGGCCGACCTCAAGGAAGACCTGAACAACTACTTCGCGACGATGCCCGACACCGTGAACGTGCGCACGGTGACGGACCTGATCGCGTTCCAAAGCGCCGATCCGCGCGAGAGCATGCATAAGCAGGAGAACTTCATTACGGCGGAGGCCACGGTCGACGGCCGGGCGAACCCCGACTATCAGAAGACGCTGGCGGAGATGTTCCGCATCACGCGCGAGGATGGTATCGACCGCGTGCTGAAGGAAACCGGGGCCATCGCGCTCGTGGCCGTGACGACCGCTCCGGCCGACACGATCCCGGTCGACGGTTCGACCACCAGCGGCGCGGTGTCCGACGATCCGCGCGGCTCGCAGCTTGCTTCACTGACCGCTTATGCCGCCTCGGCCGGCTATCCGCATATCTCGGTGCCGATGGGGCAGATCAACGGCATGCCGCTCGGTCTTTCGTTCGCCGGCACGAAGTGGGCGGAAGGCGATCTCTATCCGCTCGCTTATGCCTACGAACAGGCGTCGAAAAAACGAGTCCCGCCGACGGCCTATAAACAGGCCGTCGCCCAGCCGAAATAATCAACCGCCGGAGCCCGCGTCACGATGAGTGGCGCGGGCTCTCGAGTTTTATGAGGGGAACATGAACGCACAACGGATTGTCATCGCGCTTGGAGCGGCGTTCGCGCTGAGCCTTTCCGCCTGCAATAAAGAAGAAGCGGCGAAGCCGTATGCGGTCGAGGAAGTCACGCTTGCGCAGGTCTCCGCCGATCTCGCCGCCGGCAAGACAACCTCGGTGGCCGTGACCCAGGCCTATATCGACCGCATCAAGACCTATGACGCGCCGCTGAAGGGCGTGATCCGCATCGCCGAGGATGCGCTCCAGCAGGCCGCCGCCGCCGATGCGCGCCGCAAGGACGGCAAATCCCTCGGTCCCTTGGACGGCGTGCCGATCCTGTTCAAGGACAACATCGACGCCGTGGGCATGCCGACGACCGCCGGCTCCTACGCTCTGATCGACAACATGCCGAAGCAGGATTCCGAAGTGATCCGCCGGATGCGCGGCGCGGGCGCCGTCATTCTCGGCAAGACCAACACCTCGCAGTTCGCCGGCTTCCGCACCCGTCTGGCCTTCAACGGCTCGACGGTCGGCGGCGGCCCGCGCAATCCGTATGACCCGGCGAAGTCCGCCTGCGGATCGAGCAACGGCTCGGGCGTGTCCGGCGCGGCGAGCTTCGCCGCGGCGGCGGTCGGCACCGAAACCTCGGGCTCCGTGGTGTGTCCGTCCTCGATGACCGGCCTCGTGGGCATCAAGCCGTCCATCGCCATGGTTTCACGGCGCGGGATCGTTCCGATCAGCCTGACGCAAGACACCGCCGGTCCGATGACCCACACGGTCCAGGACCTCGCCCTGATGATGAACGTCATGGCCGGTTCCGACGCGGGCGATCCGTGGAGCAAGGATGCCGATACGCACAAGACCGACTTCGCGGCCGCGCTCGATTCCAATGCGCTGCGCGGCAAGAAGCTCGCGATCGTGCGCGGCCTCGCCGGCTACAACGAGAAGACCGAAGGGCCGTTCAACGAAGCGGTGGCCACGCTGACCGCGCAGGGCGCCGAGGTCGTGGAGGTCCCCAAGGAGATGTTCGAGGACCTGCTGCCCGAGATGCGTATCATCCTCCTTTATGACTTCAAGGAAGATCTGAACGCCTACCTCGCCACGACGCCCGACACGGTGAAGACCAAGACGCTCGCGGACCTCATCGCCTTCAGCAAGTCCGATCCGCGCGAGAGCATGCACGGCGTGAACATCTTCGAGGACGCCGAAGCCACCCAAGGCGGACGCCAGAACCCCGAGTACATGAAGGTGCTTGAGTACGCCAAGCGCCGCGCCGGCCCCGAAGGGATCGACAAGGCCCTGTCCGATGCGGGCGCCGTGGCGATCGTCACGCTGACCGGTCCTCCCGCGTTTCCGATCGTGCCCGACGGCACCGATACGGGTTACGTGGTGGACGATGCGCCCAAGGGCTCGCGCCCGGTGAACCTCACCAACCATGCCGCCATCGCGGGCTATCCGCACATCACCGTGCCGATGGGCCTTGTCGAGGGCATGCCCGTCGGCCTCTCGTTCGTGGGGCCGATGTGGTCGGACTCGCTGATGATTACGCTTGGTTATGCCTACGAGCAGGCGTCGCACAAACGTGCGGCGCCGACCGCCTACAAGCAAACCGCCGCCGCAAAACAGTAGAAAGAGGACGTCATGAACCGCCCACTCACCGCTATTGCGCTCGTTCTTTCCGTCACGCTTGTTTCATGCAGCAAGGAAGAGCCGCCGAAACCGTATGCCGTCGAGGAGGTATCGCTGAGCCAGGTGGCCGACGATCTCGCCGCCGGCACGACGACCTCGGTGGCCGTGACCCAGGCTTACATCGACCGCATCAAGATGTACGACGGTCCGCTGCACGGCGTGATCGCGATCGCGCCGGATGCGCTCAAACAGGCCGCCGATTCCGATGCGCGCCGCAAGGCGGGCAAAGTCGGCGCGCTCGAAGGCATTCCCATCCTCCTCAAGGACAACCTCGACGCAGTCGGCATGCCGACGACGGCGGGTTCGTGGGCGCTCGAACACAACATGCCGAAGCAGGACTCGGTGGTGACCCACCGCCTGCGTGAAGCCGGCGCCGTCATCCTCGGCAAGGCCAACACCTCGCAGTTTGCGGGTTTCCGCACCGCCACGGGCCTCAACGGTTCGACCGTCGGCGGCGGCACGCACAACCCATACGACATCACGCGCACCGCGGCGGGTTCCTCGAACGGTCCGGGCATCGTGGCGAGCGCCAGCTTCTCGGCGGGCGCCATCGGCACGGAAACCTCGGGCTCCATCGTCGGTCCGTCGAACGTGAACGGCGTGGTCGGGATCAAGTCCACGATTGCATTGGTTCCGCGCACCGGCATCGTGCCGATCAGCCTCACGCAGGACATGGCCGGTCCGATGACCCGCACGGTTAAAGACGCCGCTATGATCCTCACCGTCATCGCCGGCAGCGACGCCAGCGATCCATGGTCGATGGACGCCGACGCCCACAAGACCGACTATGTGAAGGCGCTGTCCACCGACGCCCTCAAAGGCAAGCGTCTTGGTGTTGTGCGCATCGGCCGTGCGTTCAACGAAAAGACCACGCCGGTGTTCGACGAAGCGCTCGCCACCATGGCGGCGCAGGGCGCGGAGATCGTGGAAATCGCCGAACCCGGCCTCGTCAACGTCGGCGGCCAGATGGGCCCGATCCTGCTGGCCGACTTCAAGGAAGACCTCAACGCCTACCTCGCGACCACCAATCCGGAGATGGTGAAGACCCGCACCCTCGCGGACGTGATCGCGTTCAACCAGACCGACCCGCGTGAAAGCATGCACCAGCAGGAAGCCTTCACCGACGCCGAAGCCACGGTTGGCGGCCGCTCCAACCCCGATTACCAGAAGGTGCTCGCGGAAGGTAAGCGCCTGTCGGGCACCGACGGCCTGGATCGCGTCCTGCGCGACAACAACGTCGTGGCCATCGTCAGCCTGACCGGCGGTCCGGCCGGCGTCATCACCCCGGACGGCAGCGGCAAAGGCCCGCCGGGCTGGGCGAACCCGGAAGGCCCCGCGTCGTTGACCGCGCTCGCCGCGCTTGCCGGTTATCCGCATCTTTCCGTGCCCGCCGGCCAGGTCGACGGCCTGCCGGTCGGCGTTTCGTTCGTCGGCACCGCGTGGACCGAAGATCTGCTGATGAGCATGGGCTACGCCTATGAGCAGGCTTCGAAGAAGCGCGTTCCGCCCAAGCTCAGCCCGGCGCCCGCCCAGAGCAACTAGGAGGACGCCATGACCGACGCCACCCGACGCGATGTGCTGAAAGCCGCCGCCTGGGCGGCGCCGGTCGCGGCTACGATCTCGAAAATCTCATCGGCGCAGGCGCAAGCCGCGCCGATGACCGAGCTCACCTCGGTTGAAGCGGTCGAGCGCATCAAGAAAGGCGAGATGAAAGCCGAGGATTACCTGGGCGCGCTTCTGAAGCACGCCGACGCGCACAAGAACCTCAACGCCATCTGGCACATCGATCCCGCGCGCATCCAACAGGAAGCGCGCGCCATCGACCAAACAAGAGCAAAGGGCGGCAAGCTCGGCGTGCTCGCCGGCCTTCCGTTCGTGGTCAAGGACCAGATCGACGTCGCGGGTTATCCCACCACCGTCGGCTCGGTGGTGCTCAAGAACTACGTGGCCAAGAAGAACGCCGTGGTGGTCGACGCCATGGTGAAGGAAGGCGGGATCATGATGGCGAAGTCCGCCATGTCCGACCTTCTGACCGGCGGCAACGGCCGCTACTACCCGATGCCTCGCAATCCGTATGACCTGAACCGCATGACCGGTTCATCGAGCACCGGCAACGGCGCGGCCATCGGCGGACGTATCGCGCCCGCCGGGATCGGCGAGGACTCCGCGGGCTCGGTGCGCTATCCGGCCGCCTTCTGCGGCATCGCGGGCCTGCGTCCTTCGACCTACGCCTTCGACAATTTCTTCAATCACACCGACCGCAAGCGCTACTCCGGCCTCGGCATGGTGCCGCCGACGACGTGGATGGACACCATGGGTCCGATGGGCCGCACCGTGGCGGACGTGGCGCTGCTCGATGCCGCCATCACCGGCGAGAAGACGCCCAAGATGAGCCTCAACAAGGCCCGTATCGGCATCCCGCGCGCAGACTACTGGGATAAGCGCCCGCACGATCCGGTGGTGCGCAAAGTCATCGAAGAGGGCTTTGCCAAGATGAAGGAGCTCGGCGCGACGCTTGTCGAGGTTGACCTCAATGCCCTGATCGAGCTTTCGGAAAAAGACCGCCTCGGACCGACGGTGACCCGCGTGGCGAAACCCATGTCCGAATGGCTGGCGGAGAATCTGCCGAGCGTGAGCATGAAGGACGTGGACGATATGCGCCGCCTGCACGGGGTCATTCCCGAGCCGCGCAACTATTGGCGTCCGAACGGCGCGCGCCCGGCGCAGCCGGAACCCAAGGGCGACGAGGAAACGGCGATGATGAAGGCCGCCTGGGCGAGCTATTCGGGCGCCTTCAAGGACAACGGAATCGCTGCCCTGGCGATGCCGACCATCAATATCCTGCCGCCGCTGATCAAACATGACGTCACCACCCGCGAGACCCGCATCCTCGTGAACGGCAACTGGGTCGAGGAATGGGACCTGATCCTCACCAACATCTGGTGGGGCTCTCGTTTCGGTGCGCCGGCCTTGAGCTTGCCGGTGGCCCTGGCCTCGAACATGACGCCCAATCCGTCGGGCGCCCTGCCGATCGATATGCCGGTCGGGATGCAGCTTCAGGGCATGCCCGGCGCCGACGCCCAGATTCTCGGCCTGGGGATCGAGGCCGAGAAGGCCTTCGGCCGCCTGCCGCCGCCGACCTATAAACATGTCGCGGTGTGATGCTTCTCAGATATCCGCTTTCGCTCTGTCTCGTTTTGACGCCCCAACTCGCGGGAGCCTGGGACAGCGCCGGTCATCGGCTGATCTGCGAGCAGGCCTGGGATGAGCTGCAAACAGCCGCCGCGCGCGGCGTGCGCGCGGCCTTGAGCGTCAACTCCAAGGACGAATTCGCGGCCCGCTGCCGGCACGCCGAGATCAAGCCGAACGATCTGATGAGCCTGCCGGCCGGCGCGCGGGACGTGAGTTACGAACGCGATTGCCCGGAACAGCGCAGTTGCCCGGCCCGGGAAATCGAACGCGCCTTTGCCGACATCGGCGCGCTGCGCGGGGACGTCGGCGAGGCCATCTTGCGCCTGGCGCATTTTACGGGCGAAATACATCAGCCGCTTTCGGTGGGCTACGCGGCCGACCGGAACGGCCTCGAGATCCCGGCGACGTTCCTCGGCAAGCCCAGCAACATGCACGCGATCTGGCATGAAGGTTTGGTTTCGGCCCCCCGCGCGCCCCAGGCCGCCGATACCGGCTTCGATCTCCGGGTGATCACCAATTACCTGGAGCGGCCCCAGTGGACCCAATCGACGCCGCCGGCCTGGGCCAAGGAAAGCTATTGGATCATGCGCACCCCGGCGACCGGTTACCTCGGAAACCCGGGGAACCTGACGTTCGATGAGGTTTACGTGGCCCAGAACAAGCCGACGGCCATGGCGCAGATCGAGAAGGCGGGAATCCGGCTGTCGCACCTGCTGAATCGCGCCTTTGGCGACCCCGGCGCGAGTCTTCCGATCCCTTCACGTCCGGTCGATTAGGGCCGATTCGGCCCCTTAAGACCCTCTAGCGCTCTTGCGCCCTCCCACATATAAACGACGCCCGCACCGCAACAATCAGGAGCCCTTCGCTGCATGTCGAGGAACGACCCTTCCTTTCTTGAACGCCAAAAAGCCTCACAGGCCGCGAAACTCGCGCTGTTAGCCAAAGCCAAGGAAAAGTCGGTGAACTCGGCCGAGTTCGCCGCGCGTCAGAAAGAGCGTATCGCGATCGCCGAAGCGCGCGATGAGCGCCGTGCAAAGCGCGATGAGGAAAAGGCCGCGATCGCCGCCGAGCTCGCCGCAAAGAAGGCCGAGATCGAAGCCGAGAAGAAACGCCTGGCCGAAGCCGAGAAGCTGGCCAAGGAAGCCGAAGAGCGCCAGAAGATCGAAGAGGCTCTGGCCCTGAAAGCGCAACAGAAAGCCAACCGCGACGCCAAGTACGCCGCCCGCCAGGCGCGCCGCGACGAACGCCGCAAAGGCCTGCCCGCGAAGGCCGAAGAAGAAACCGAAGACAAAAAGAAGAAGAAAAAGAAGAAAAAGTAAGGCGGCCCACGCCGGAGCGCATGGCTATCTCCACACCACTCCAAAAGCGCGCGACATGCGCGACAAAGCGCCAAACCGGTAAAATTCGTTATAGGTGAAAGTGTTGTTGCACGATCTTACGTGCGACATTCACGCGACATCACGCGACACTTTCCGGATGGACTTGGCACGCGAACGCCTTTAGCTGCGTTTGGGGTCACGCGAGACTTACACGACACCAGGCGGCGGGCACGGCATTTTCGCAAGAGCAAGGCATGAGCTATGCGCCGCCGTTCATTCCGTGTCTCAAAAAAGGGGGGCGCTCCACAAGTGCGCGACAGGCGCGACAAAGCGCCAAACCGGTAAAATTCGTTATAGGTGAAAGTGTTATTGCACGATCTTACGCGCGACATTCACGCGACATCACGCGACACTTTGAAATCTGGCCGCCAAATCCGGCCGGCATGAGAAGCGCCGCGGCGCGGGCGGCGCAGGTCTTCCTATTCACGATGTCAAACAGCATAGCGCATTATAATACGCCATTTGACGGGCGATTCGGACATTAAATTTGCGGATTCTGCAAATTTAATCTCACACGAAAAATCGGAAATGTGCATGGGCCGAGTCGCGGGGAAATGCGAACATAATACGGAAAATTATCCCCGATCAACTTCCCGCACCGCACCATCGTGCCGCGATAATTTGAAAAATTGATCGAAATCAATTCTTTAGACGTTGATCGCGGGATGATAGCGCTGCTGGAGGTATGCAACGATGCTGAATTTCAAACCGGCCGCGATTGTCGGCTTTCTCGGGGGCGTGGCGCTCTTCGTCGGGGCTATTTTCCTGACAAGCGAGACGCCGCTGATCTATCTCAATCTTCACGGCGCAATGATCGTCGTCGGCGGAACCGTCGCCGCCTCGCTGATTGCGTTCCCCTCCGTCCAGCTCAAGAACGCCTTTGCGCGGGCGTGGCAGCTGATCAAGAAGGACCATCCGGTTTCCAAGGGCGACCTTGAGCGCTTTATCCGCGTCGCCGGCCTTCGTCAGCAAAACGCCATGGCCAAGATCGAAGAGGAAATCGAGCGCGCCAACAGCCCCTTTGTCCGCACGGGACTGCAACTGGTCATCGACGGCCTGCCATCGGACGACATCGCAAGCGTGCTTGAACTCCGCATGAAGAATCAGGAATTGATAGAGCGCAACGAAGCCCTCGTTTTCAAGACGATGGCGACATTCACGCCCGCTTTCGGTCTGGCCGCGACTCTCATCGGTCTGGTCAACATGCTGTTTATGATGGGCCAAGGCGCGACGGCGCAGCATGTCGGCACGAACATGAGCCTTGCTCTCATTGCGACGTTCTACGGCGTTGTCCTGGCCAACGGCTTTCTCCGCCCTCTCGCGACGAAGATAGAACTCAAGACCCAAGACCGATTGCGCGCCATGGCGATCATCGTCGAGGCTATCCGCTGCATCTCGGAAGGTCGCGGTCCAAGCCATGTGCGCGAGGTCTTGTTCGCGATCGTGGCCGACCATGGCGACGAAATGGGTTTGCGCGACACGCTGGTCGCCATGACGGAAGCGGACCTCTACCAGAGCAAGGCGTGAGGCGATGAGCGAACAGCCGAAATCGCCGCCGCCCCAGGCTTCCCCCTCTCGGGAGGCTCATCCCGAGCCGGGTCCTCCTGCGCCGACGCAGGCCGCGCCGCCGCAAGATGCGGCCCAGGCGTCTCATGCAATTCCTCCGCCCGCCGCACGGGCCGCAACGCGGCATCGACGCCCGCGCTATTGGGGAACGCAGGCTGCCGACGACGGCGCGGTGGATGTCTGGTTGATGAGCTACGCCGACATGGTGACGCTGCTCATGACGGTCTTCGTCATTCTCGTCCTGTTGGCGGGCACGTCCAAGCCGGAGGCGAACGGCGGGCCCGGCACATATGACGGCGTACGCGGCTTCTTGAACAACATCTTCGAATTACGGGCCATGTCGCCGTATGCGGATGAAAACGATTACGTCATCGTCGGCCTCGAAGGACAAAAGACGGGCCTGAGCGCCGAACAAAGATCGGGTCTCTCCGTCATCAAGAAACAGGATCTCGAACGTATCCGACTGCGCCTCGACACCCTGGAGCACGTCAAACAGGAGTTGGAAAAAGCAAAGCTCGGCGACTACATCGGGGCCGAGGCGTCAGGGGACGGCATCCGCATCGAGGTTCCCAATCCGGTCGTTTTCGGCGCCGGCGGCATTGACGTCGCGCCGACGGGTTTTGCGCTCTTGCGCGCGCTCGCGCCGATCTTTTCATCGGGTGACTTCTCGATCGCGGTGGAGGGGCATACCGACAACTCGCCCGTCGCGGACCTGGAACGCTATCCCTCCAATTGGGAACTTTCCGCGGCCCGGGCCGCGGCCGTGGTGCGGTTCTTGATCGGGGCGGGTGTGGACCCAGGCCGTTTGGGCGCCACCGGCTATGCCGACACCAAGCCTCTTGTGCCGAACGACACGGCAGAACGCCGCGCTCAAAACGGCCGCGTCACCTTCCTGCTGAGATACTAAGAGCTACGTGAAAACGGCTCGTCACGGGGGATAACGCAGCGGTTCGTTCCCTCGGGTCAAAGCCCCTCACCCTCCCGGCTTCGCCGGGGCCCTCCCTTTCCCGCTTGCGGGAGAGGGCCGGGGCGAGGGAAGACGGTCATTGAGCCGGCTCCACTCGTCGGGGGTGTTCACGTTGATCAGTTGGGCGGTTTCACTGCCGGACGCGCTGAGGTCTTGACCGCCGAGAAGGCCGAGCACCTGCCGGACGGCGACACTGTCTTGCGCCAGCAGCCGGATCTTCACGCGCGCAAAGGCGGCCCTGGTCTCGGCGTCGAGGGTGAGGGCGAGGGGCAGGGGATGGCCGGTAAAGGCCGCCGCCCGCGCCGGCGCCGCGGCGAGCCGGCGAATGAGGGTGGGCTCCAGCATCGGCATATCCACGGGCAGAACGACCCAGCGGGAGGGAACAGTCTCCGGGAGCGCGTATTCTGCCAAGGCGCAGAGGCTGGCGACCGGACCGGCGCCGGCGACGGGGTCTTTCAGCTCCGCAAGAGCCCCCCCGCCCACCAGCACCGACGCGGCGCCACTCTGTGCCGCGAGGGTCCGCATGTGCGAAAGCAGAGTCACCCCCCGATAGGGTAAGGACGCTTTGTCGGCCCCCATGCGCGAGGACCGGCCTCCGGCAAGAATCAGGACGCCAAATGTCGGATTGGGGACTGCTGGATCGTTCATGGAAGGGGCGTGCTGGAGATCATCGTCGACATGGGTGCGATTCGGTAACGGGCCGGCGGCCGGTCGGATTAGCTATCTACTTATTTTGTAACGATTTTATGACATTTTCGGCGCGCGTCCATCGAATGACCTATCTTGCGCCCTTATACGGTCTTGCCACCCCCCCACATCCTAAATTTGTGCTTGCGGGGTGGGGGCCCGGAGGGTACTTGAAGCGCCGAAAAAGCGAACTAAAAGTGAACATCATGAGCGCATTGCGTGCTTTATATAAGGTGACGGCGGCCGGGCTTGTGGGGATTCTCCTTTCAAGCTGCGCGCTCGGTCCGGACTTTGAACGGCCGCAAGCGCCGAAGGCGAACTACGGTTCGCGGCCGCTGCCGGCCGCGACCGCGTCCGCGCAGGGACCGGCCGGGGCCGCGCAGCGTTTCGTGCCCGGTGAAAGCGTCGCGGGCGCATGGTGGGAGCTCTATAATTCGCCGGCGCTGAATGCGCTCGTGGCCGAAGCCATCGCCAACAACCCGTCCCTTGAAGCCGCCGAAGCCAGCCTGCGTCAGGCGGACGAAATCTATAAGGCCGAGCGCGATGCGTTCTGGCCGTATGTGGAAGGCACGGCGGGCTTCAATCGCCAGCAAAGCTTCCAGGGCTTCCAGAACGGCGGCGGTTCGCGCTCGCCGTACAACATCGCCACCGCCCAGGTCTCGGTGTCCTATGCGCCGGACATCTTCGGCATGACGCGCCGCACGGTGGAGGGTTACGACGCCCGCCGCGAAGCCGCGCAGTTCCAGAAAGAAGCGGCGTTCCTGGCGCTGACTTCCAACGTCGTGCTCACGGCCATCGAAGAAGCGTCCTTAAGCGCGCAGGTCGCGGCGTCCGAAGATATTCTCGCGGCCCAGAACCAGCAGCTCGAGGTCCTGCGCAAGCAGCTCGAACTCGGCGGGATCCCCGAAGTCCAGGTCCTGCAGCAATTGACGCAGGTCGCCCAGACGCGCGCGACCCTCGCGCCGCTGCAAAAGGCTCAGTCGGCGGCGCGCAACCGCCTGCTCGCGCTGGTTGGCCGCTTCCCGGATCAGGACAAGGGCGAAGTCGTCGATCTCGCGCAGCTCACCCTGCCGCGCGATCTGCCGGTCAGCCTGCCGTCCGCGCTGGTTGCGCAGCGTCCCGACATTCGCGCCGCCGAAGCCAACCTGCACGCGGCCAGCGCCGATATCGGCGTCGCGACCGCGGCCATCTTTCCGCGCCTGACGTTGAATGCAAACTACGGCAGCTCCGCCGGCCGTATCGAAGACCTGTTCTCGGCCGGCACCGGCGTGTGGGGCATCGGCGCGGGCCTGCTGCAACCGATCTTCCGCGGCGGTGAATTGCTGCACCGGCGCAAGGCGGTGATCGCGGCTCATGACGCCGCGGCGGCGCAGTATCGCGGCACGGTGCTCGGCGCGTTCCAGAACGTGTCCGACGTGCTGAAGGCGCTGGAACTCGATGCGGTCGCGTTGGCCGCACAGATCGAGTCCGAAGCGGCCGCGCGCCAGAATTTCGATATCGCCCGTTTGCAGCTTGAAACGGGCGGCACGAGCTTCCTGTCGTTCCTGGACGCTCAGCGCAGTCATCAGCAGGCGCGCATCGCGCTTGTGCAGGCTCAGGCGAGCCGCTTCTCCGATACCGCCGCGCTGTTCGTCGCGCTGGGCGGCGGATGGGAGCAGCGCGAACAAGACTCCGCGGACGCGGGCACGACACAGGCCGAATAAAGCCAAACCGGTTTAAGGCGCCAAGCGCCGCACGAGAGGGAACTTAAGTCATGAACGTCACCACTAAGCGCACCATCATTGTCGTGGGCGCGGTCGCGGTT
>JAYRTJ010000022.1:0-39017 GCA_041919675.1 Rhodospirillaceae bacterium
CCGCGAGGTCGCTCAAGCGTGTCCCATTTCTTTACGGTCCGCAGGGGCATGGCCCGATAAGCCGTTGTGCTCCCATGTTTTGTCCTCATGGTACGGAAGTTGCAAAGCTTTGTTGTGCTCGCGGACGAAGAGCATTGGGACAACCGCCATGCATCAGGCCTATCGCGTCTGCTTTTTCGAGGATGGCGTCCTCCATGCCACGGCGGTCCTGGTTCTGCACTTCGCCTCCGACAACAGCGCGGAGGACGAGGCTGTCCAGCTGCTTGCGGCAAGCGCTCTGTCCCGGGTCGAGGTCTGGCGGGGAACGCGCCGAATCTGCGAGCGCCACCGCTTGTCTACACGCGCGGCGCTTGCGGTCCACGCGCCGCGCGTGTAGACAGGCGCCCATGAAAAACGCCGCCCGCATCACGTTCGCGCATGCGCGCCACCATCATCACCTGATGGGCGGGCTGTAACGCATTTCTGCGACTTCATTTGCGAAACCAGGCCCCTCCGACGGACGGGGCCTTTTTTATGTCCCCTCCGGCGGCGGGTCCCTTGACAGGAGACTTCCATGTTACGCGGCACCAAAGTTCTGACGGGCGCAGAGGCCCGCCGTTATGTCGAGACCATCTCCGTCCTGCGGAGGGTGGTTCACCGAGTCGGGTTATTCTGAAATCGTTCTGCCCTCCATTTGGGAGTCTGGAACGTTCCTCGGGAAGATCGGGCCCGATAAGGAAGCCCAGATGTGGACCTTCCGCGATCGCGGCAACCGTCCTGTCTGCCTTGTGCCCGAAGCCACCGGCATGGTGCAGGAGCTTTGGAACAACGGCTGGGCCGCCACCATGCCCAAACCGGCGCGGATTTTTTACGTCGCGCGCTGTTACCGTTATGAACGCCCGCAGACCGGCCGCTACCGCGAGTTCACGCAGTTCGGCATCGAAGCGCTGGGGCCGAGCGTCAGCAGGGACGAAGTCGTGTCGCTGATGAAGGACTGTCTCGAGGAACTCGGCATCCCTTACACCTTCAACGACAAGGTGCGCCGCGGGATCAGGTATTACATCGATGCCGGTTTCGAAACCGAGTGCGCCGCTCTTGGTGCGGTGCGCCAGCTTGGCGGCGGCGGCCGCTATGCCGAGGGCATCGGCTGGGCCTTCGGGGTGGAACGTCTTCTGCTTGCGCAGGGGCTTCGTGACGGTCGCGAGCGCCTTGCTGCCGACGGGTAGACGCACTAATTGATCCACGGGCCGGCCGGAGGGAAAGGGGCGTGACCATGCGTTGGCTTTTTCTTGCTTTGATGACACACGGATTTGGCGCCGCATATGCACAGGAGCCTCCGCCGGCATCCCTGTCCACCCATGAGGCCAATTGTCCGGAGGGCTATACCGGCCCCAGCGTGCTCGTGCGCGTTTCGGGATTCAAGGACCGCACGGGGCAGCTTCGGGTCGAGCTCTATCCCGATAACCCGGAAGACTTCCTGTCGCCGGGCCGCGCCCTGCGCGCGGCGGGAAAGGTCTTCCAGCGGATCGACATTCCCACCCCTCAGGCGGGCGACGGCGAGGTCTGCATCGTTGTCCCCGCCGCCGGAGGATATGCGGCGGCCATTCTTCACGACCGGAATGGCGACGGGAAGCTCAACCCTTTCAGCGACGGCTATGGCTTCCCCAACAATCCAAGTCTCGGCTACAGCAAGCCGGACGTGAAAGAAGCCGCGTTTAGGGTGGGCGAGGGGCGGGCCACCGTAGACGTCGTGTTGAACTACTGGAGCGGGCTATCCGCGCGGCCGCTTAGAAAATAGTCCGGGGGAAATAGTCCGGAAAAATACGCCGGCGCGCGATCGAAGCATCATGAAAACAAAACCCGCGAAGTGACGGCTTCGCGGGTTTTGAAATTCTTATCGGATGGCTGGCTAGAAGCCGAGCACGCCTTGCGGCTTCGCTTCGGCGACCGCATCCGCCGCGCCTTGCGCGACCTGCTTGGCCATTTCCATCGCTTTGTTGATCTTCTTCGCGACGCGCTTGGCGGCGCGCTTCACAACCTTCTTCACGCTGCGGGCGGCCGGCTTGCGCGCGGCTTTCTTGGCAACTTTCTTGGCGGACTTTTTAGCGGCCTTCTTCGCCGCCTTCTTCGCGCCTTTCTTCACCGCCCGCTTCGGAGCCGCCTTGCGGACGACTTTCTTCGCGGCCTTCTTCTTGGTCTTCTTACGAGCTGCCATTGTCCCCTCCAAATGGTTGTGGCGTTGCGTGGCCACACGCTAAACCGATTCCCGGCCCAAATGCTACTCGTTTCGGTGGCGTTTGCCGAAGTTCGTGGAAACAATCCCGGCGATGATCAGGATGAACCCGGCGAGTCGGAGAAGGTAGGCGTTCGACTGCTCCTCCCGCTGCGTAACCTCGAGCCCGAGCAGGGCTTGCTGGGCTGTAAACAGCAGGAAGGCGAGCGCGAACATCAACAGCAGGCGCTGTTTGGTGCGGGCGTAAAACCGCAGGAAAAACGCCGCGGCAACGAGATTTCCTGCCGTCAGCACGCCGTAAAGGAAGTGTTCCATGGCAGCTGCTCCCCTTAGTCCGCTTCCCAGATAAAGCCGTACAGAAGCACGCCGATCGCGACCAGACTCGTCAGCTGGCGCCAAAGCGCCAAGTTGATCTCCTCGGGCAAGAGGACCAGATCGACGAACAAGAGAAAGTTATTGAGCGCGAGGCCGACGAAGCAGATGGAACTCCACAGCAAGAGCCTCACCCCCGTGCGGGCGTATCCGCGCGCGAGCAGGAAAAGGCATATCAGGCTTGTGACGGCGCACAGGAGGTAGATGGCGGACGGGAAGGTCATGGGGCGCCTGCTTCAGTCCTTTTTGAGGCGGAAGGCATCGACGAAGGAATGGATCTTCTCGTTGGGGGCGGTCACGATCTCTTTGATCACGGCCAAGGGCCGTTCGGCGTACAGGCGGGCCAGTTCGCCGGCCAGGGCGTCGATTTCTCCCCTGGCCTGATACCGGTATGTCCCATCGGCTTCGGACATCATCAGGCCCTGACGGATAAAAGTGGCCAGGATCTCCTCGACCAGAGAGGTGGACGCGCGCAGGCGGTCGTTCAAGGTCGCGACCGTCCAGGCTTGGCCCGGCGCGTTCTTCACCAGAACCAGAAGGTCGAGCGCCCAGACACTCTTGATGGTCGTGCGGAGGAACGAAGCGAGATGCTCGGGGATCATGGGGCACTGTGTCCGTGGCGGTCGTCGAACTCCCTCATATCCTCTCGGCGGTCCTCAATTCTAAAGGGGAAATAGAAAGCGGGCGAGCGACCGGAGCGGGTCCCGGCGCGCCGTCATGATGGACCCGTGTTTCCTTGATGGGAAACAAAATTTGCCGCGACTTGATTTTGTAAGCGAGCGGAGAAAGCCCTATGATGAGGCGACTGGTTTCGTGCAACGCGTGAAAAAACCGACTCGACTTCCCTCCGTGAACAATCCCTTTTCCATGTTCGGCCGCGCGAACCGTTTCCTCTCCTTTGCCGAGACGGAATCCGTCGCGCACCTCGGCAGCGCTTCGGCGGCGGATTTCGGCGAGACGATCAAATTGATCAGCTGGAATATGTTCAAGGCGCGCCGCAAGGGTTGCATGCCGGACCTGACCAGCATGAGCGCGGGCGTGGAGTTGGTGCTGCTGCAGGAAGCGGTTTTGCACGGCGGGATCGCGCAGCCGTTTCACCTTGCCAGCGGTCTGGAATGGATCATGGCCGAGAACATCGGTGTCGGTGGCGGCGTGACGACCGGTCCGAAGACCGGCAGCCGCGTTCCTTCGATTGCGCGGCGCGTGGTGAAGTCGCCGGACCGCGAACCCTTGGTCGCAACGCCTAAGACATTTCTCATCACCAGCTATCCCTTTGCCGGTCAGACGCTCCTGGTGCTGAATGTGCACGCGATCAATCTGGTCTCCACGGCCAAATTCGCCCGTCAAATCGAACAGATCATCGGTCCGGTGCACGATCACACGGGCCCTTGCATCGTCGCGGGAGATTTCAACACCTGGAACGAATCGCGCTGGCACCTGCTGCAAAAGGCGATGGCCGATCTGGGACTGATGCGCGTACCCGCCGCGGCCCCGCAATGGCGGCATTTCAACCAGGTGCTCGATCACGTGTTCTATCGCGACCTGAAGCTGATGAACTCCCGCGCGCTTCTCAACGTGAAGAGTTCGGACCACGTCCCGTTGTGGGCGGAGTTCGCCGCGATATAGCGTGTTGCGCCAAACCCGTCGTACTTAGCGGTCGAGAAAATTCCGAACCGCCGCTGCATTGAAAGCCGCCGTATCGAGGGCCAATGTCGGTTGGCTGAGAAGGCCGGCGGGCGCGGGCGCCGCAACCAGGACGAGTTTGCGCACGACGTCGGGCTGCTGACGCGCCATCTCCACGGCGACCTCGCCCCCGGCCGAGACGGCAAGCACATCGACCATCCCAAGGCCCAGTTCGGCCACGACCGCGAGCATTGCGTCGGCGCAGGCGGCCGGGCCGCCGGCGCCTTTCAACGCGTCCGACATGCCGGTTCCGGGAAGGTCCGGTGCGATGACCGATCGCTCGTGGCCCATGTCGGACATAAAGGTCTCGAAGCTCCCGCCGCCTTGCGCGCCGTGGATCAGCAGGAGGGGGCTCCGCGCTCCCGAGGGGCCGGAACGCCGGTAATGAATCTGGCCGTTGCGGCCCCACGCATAAGCGCGGTGAACCCGCCCGGCGATGTCGTCCGCGTGCCCCATGACATGCTCCCCCAAACCCGGCTGGAGTATGCCTCGCTCTATTCCAGGCGTCATCCTGGTACTATTGTGACACGACGTTTCCGAGGGCGTTTGGCAGGGGACTTTCCGATGCGGCCATCTCAGTTCTGGACGAGCGCGCTCGCGCTCCTGACGCTCGCGGCGTGCGGGCCGTCCTCCGACGCGGAAAAGACTCTCAATCTCTATATCTGGTCCGATTATCTCGCGCCGGACACCCTTGAGAATTTCACGAAAAAGACCGGCATCGCCGTGAACATGGATGTCTTCGATTCCTCCGAGCTGTTGGAGGCGAAGATGCTGGCCGGCGGATCCGGCTACGATGTGGTGGTTCCCAACGGCCCGGTGCTTGCGCGTTTCATCAAGGCGGGGATTGTCCGGCCGCTCGACAAATCGAAACTGCCGAACCTCGCCAACGCGGACACCACGATCACGCAGCGCGCCGCGTCCTCCGACCCGGACAACACGCACGGTCTTGTCTACATGTGGGGCACTTCCGGGATCGGTTACAACCCGGCCAAGGTGAAGGAAGCGCTCGGCGAGGACGCGCCGCTCGACAGCTGGAAATTGATCCTCGATCCCGCCTATGCCGCGAAGCTCGCCGCCTGCGGTATCTACGTCTTCGATTCACCCGCCGACGTGTTCGAGGCGACGCTCGCCTATCAAGGCAAGGATCCGCATTCGGCCATCCCCGACGATTACGCGGGCGCCGCCGCCGCGTGGCAGGCGGTGCGCCCCTACATCGCGAAGTTCCATAACTCCGAGTACATCTCGGCGTTGGCGAACGGCGATATCTGCGTGGCCATGGGTTATTCGGGCGATATCTTCCAGGCCGCCGGCCGCGCCAAGGACGCCGGCAAGGGCGTCGAGGTTGCCTACAGTATCCCGAAAGAAGGCGCCGTGATGTGGTTCGACTTCCTGGCCATTCCCAAGGACGCGCCGCACGCCGAGGCGGCGCATGCCTTCCTCAATTACATCCTCGAACCCGAGGTGATCGCGGCGGTCACGAACGAGGTTTTTTACGCCAACGCCAATGCCAAGGCGGCGCCCTTCGTGTCCAAGGAAATCCTGGGAGATAAGAACGTGTATCCCGCGCCGGAGATGATGCCGCGCTTATTCCCTGAAACCGCGCCGTCCCCCGACATCGAGACCCTGCGCACGCGGCTGTGGAACGGCGTGAAGACCGGCGCCTGATGTCCGCCGTGATCCGCGTCGAGGGTATCGCGAAAGCCTACGGCGACGTGCGCGCCGTCGATCGCGTGTCCCTCGAGGTCGGCGCCAACGAGTGCCTGGCGCTGCTTGGCCCCTCGGGATGCGGCAAAACCACGCTGCTGCGCCTGATGGCCGGTCTCGAAACACCGGACGCCGGCGCCATTTCAATCGGCGGCGCCGACATGACCCGCACGCCGCCTTACGGCCGGCCGGTCAATATGATGTTCCAATCCTACGCCCTTTTTCCGCACATGAGCGTCGCGGACAACGTGGCCTTCGGCTTGAAGCAGGACCGTCTTGCGCCCGCCGAGATCGACGCGCGGACAAGGGAAGCGCTCGCCGCCGTCGAACTTGAGGCCTTGGGCGCGCGCAAACCCCATCAACTCTCCGGCGGCCAGCGCCAGCGCGTGGCGCTTGCGCGCTGTATCGCCAAACGCCCCAAGGCTCTTCTGCTCGATGAGCCGATGGCCGCGCTCGACAAACATTTGCGCGAACGCACGCAACTGGAACTCCTCGCGCTGCGCCGCCGCCTCGGGATCAGTTTCGTCGTCGTGACCCACGACCAGGACGAAGCCATGACGATGGCGGACCGTATTGCCGTCATGGATAAGGGCCGCATCCTGCAAATCGATACGCCGCGTCAGCTCTACGAACATCCGGCGAGCCAGGCCGTGGCGCGGTTCTTCGGCGATATAAACCTGTGGCCCAACGGCCGTGCCGTGCGGCCGGAGCGTATCGCGCTCTCACATGCCTCTGGCGATATGGAAGGCGTCGTGACCGACATCATCTACCGCGGCACGGGCACGACCTATCTCGTGCGTACGCAGGAGATTACCGTGCGTGTTCTGCGCCAAAACGCCGGCGGCGAGACGCAGGCGCAGAAGGGCGATAAGGTTTTCCTGAGTTGGCCGGCCGATGCGGCGCGGACGCTTTCGCCGTGACCGGCCCAGCAAAAACATCGCTGCTGGCCGTGTGGCTGTGGATCGGCCTCGTTCTCCTGCTCCCCTTCGCCATCGTTCTCAAGATCAGTTTCGCGACCGCGCAACTCAGCGTGCCGCCCTACGGCCCGCCGTCAACGGCCGGGAGCTACGCCGCGCTCATACAAGACAGCCTCTACTTCAAAGCCTATGTCGGCTCCTTGCGGATCGCGCTCGTCTCCACGCTGCTCACGCTCCTGCTGGGTTATCCGATGGCCTATGCGATTGCGCGTGCGCCGCAGCGGTGGCGGCACATCCTCCTGTTGCTCGTGGTGCTCCCGTTCTGGACGTCGTTCCTTATTCGTATTTACGCGTGGATCGGACTGCTGCGTCCCACCGGGCTGATCAACCTGGTGCTGGAAAGCCTGGGCCTTATCACTGAACCCTTGCGGCTCCTCAACACCGGCGGCGCCGTTTATCTCGGCATCGTCTACGCCTATCTCCCGTTCATGGTGCTGCCGCTGTACGCGCGGCTCGAGAAGCTCGATCCCGCCTTGCTCGAAGCGGCGGCCGATCTCGGCGCGAAGCCGTGGAGCGCGTTCCTGAAGATCACGCTGCCGCTGTCGTTGCCCGGTGTGATCGCCGGCTGCCTGCTCGTCTTCATCCCGGCCGTGGGTGAGTTCGTGATCCCCGAACTCCTCGGCGGCCCGGATACGCTGATGATCGGCAAGGTCCTCTGGACCGAGTTCTTCACCAACCGCAACTGGCCCATGAGCGCGGCCGTCGCCGTGATCCTGCTGGCCGTCCTTGTTCTGCCGATCATGTGGTTCCAGGCGGCCCGGAAACAGGAGGCGCGCGCATGATCGCGCGGATCCTGCTCGGCGTCGGCCTGGTCTTCCTCTATCTGCCGCTGCTCGTGGTGATGGGTTACTCTTTCAACGCTTCGCGCCTTGTGACCGTGTGGACCGGCTTTTCCACGCAGTGGTACGGCGAGCTGTTCGCCGACCGCCAGATCCTGCGCGCCGCCGGCATCAGTTTCACCGTGGCTGTGGTCTCCGCCAGCCTCGCCACCGTTCTTGGGACCGCGGCAGGCTATGCGCTCGCGCGCTTCGGTCCGTTCCGCGGCCGCTCGATCTTCGCCGGAAGCCTCGCCCTGCCGCTCGTCATGCCGGAAGTGGTCACCGGCCTCGCCCTGCTGCTGCTGTTTGTGGCCGCGCAAAGCGCGATGCCTTGGCTGCCGGGACGGGGCGTCGGCACGCTCATCGTCGCCCATGCCGGCCTGACGACGGCCTATGTGGCCGTGATCGTGCAGGCGCGCCTCGCGGGCATGGCGCGTGATTTCGAGGAAGCCGCCGCCGATCTTGGCGCCAAGCCGGCCGCGGTCTTTCTGCACGTCACGCTGCCGCTGATCGCGCCGGCGCTTGCGGCGGGCTGGCTGCTTGCTTTCGTGCTTTCGCTCGATGATCTGGTGATCGCGAGTTTCGTGTCGGGCCCGCGGTCAACCACCCTGCCGATGGTGGTGTTTTCCAGCGTGCGTCTCGGTGTGAGCCCGAAGATCAACGCGCTGGCGACAATTCTCATTGTCGCGACTTTCGCGCTTCTTGCCGCGGCAACGGTTTTCGCGCGCAGGCGCGCTCACAAATAGAAACACCCCGCTTGGGCCGCGCGCGAAGGCGCGCCTACAAATAGAAACGCCCCGCTTGGGCCGCGCGAAGGCGCGCCTACAAATAGAAACGCCCCGCTTGGGGCGCGCGAAGGCGCGCTTACAAATAGAAACGCCCCGCTTGGGGCGCGCGCAGGCGCGCTTACAAATAGAAACGCCCCGCTTGGGGCGAGGCGTTTAAGAAATTTCGTTTTTGCTCGTTCTGAACTTTGTTATCTCGTCTTCCTCCTATCGCTTTCCGTCGATCGAAACTTCGCCGCGTTCGATCTTTACGGTCGCATTTCCTTTGGCTTCGACGGACGTGGTTCCCGCGAGCACCACACAATCGCTGCAGATGTTCGCGATGCTTTGGCCCGCGCCGATCGTGATCGTCTCGCTTTTGCCGTCGCTGTGATTGATCGTGATCTCGCGCGGCCTCCGATCCCGGTTCCGCACATCGACAGCCTGCGCCGCCGAAGTGCTCGCCGCCGTGACCGCTAAAATCACACCCCACAAGAGTTGAACGCGCCGCACCCGTGCCGGCTCCGCCTCGCCCTTAAGCCTTATTGTTTGCAGTGCAATATTTTCCATGGCTTAACAATCCGATCAAACGAATTTAAGCGCCGGGTATGTTCGATAATTTCGATATACTTCGTTAAACGGGCGTCTTCACAAATATCTACTAAGTCTTTGCTAAATATATAAATTAAGAGCCATTATTCACGGATTTCAACAGGGTGGCCCCATGACGATTCTCCTCCACGAACTGGCGCTCGATCGCGGAATTTTGTCCTCTCCCTTCTGTTGGATGGTGCGGTTCGCTTTAGCGCATAAGAGCCTCGCCTACGAAACGGCGGCCACCAGTTTCACGGGCATTCCTGCGATCGCCGGCGGCGGCCAGAAGATGGTTCCGGTGCTCGACGACGGCGGCAAGCTCATCGCCGACAGCTGGGCCATCGCCGAGCATCTCGAAACCGCCTACGCGGACCGGCCTTCGCTGTTCGGGGGTTTGCAGGGAAAGAGCTACGCCCGCTTCATGCTCGCGACCTTCGGCGCCAACGTCCTGCGTCCCGCGATGCGCGTGGTGATGAACGAGGTGTTCAAGAAGGTGCAGCCGCAGGACCGCGAATATTATCACGCGAGCCGCAGCCAACGCATCGGCATGTCGATCGAGGAGTTCACCGCCGCGCCGATCGCGGAACGCCTGGCCCAATTCCGCGCGGCGCTCGAGCCCGTGCGCGCGGTGGTGAAGGAGCAGAAATTCCTCGCCGGCAATGCACCGATGTACGTGGATTATATCCCCGCCGGCATTCTGCTGTGGGCCCGCGCGGCGTCGCCGGAACAGGTGCTCGCGCAGGACGATCCCATCGTGCCGTGGTTTGAACGCATGCTGGCGCTGGATCCGCGGATCGCCAAGGACAGCACGCGGACCTGGGACGGACCCTAGGTCTATCGGTGAAGAAGCTCCTTTCGCTTGTCTTCCGCTGCACGCCGGTCTGGGTGACGCGCCTCCTTTTACGCAACGTCAACACCACCTTCAGCATGGGCGCGGCCGGCGTCTTCTTCGCCGCCGACGGCACGGTGCTCGTGCAGCGGCATGTCTACCGGCACCGGTATCCCTGGGGATTGCCGGCGGGCTTCCTCAAGGCCGGTGAGGCGCCGGAAGACGGCGCCGTCCGCGAACTCAAGGAAGAAGCCGGCCTCGACGGACGTGCCGAACGGGTCATCGGCCTCTACCACATTCATCCCCGGCACCTGGAATTCGCGGTGAAGGGAACGGTGGATCGCACGCAGCGACCGCGCCTGAGCCATGAGATCTTTGAACTGGCTTTCGTTTCGCCCGATGCATTGCCCGCGGCCATGCCGCCCGAGCAAAAGGCCATGGTCCGGCGGGCGGCCGGTAAAGACCTTGCACTCCGGACAGGCCTCGATTAGGTAGCCCGTCATGGCAAAGATCAATGTAACAACCCGCGCCGGGAAGGCGATCGCGCTCGAGGGTAAGCCCGGTCATACCCTCATGGAAAACCTGCGCGACAACGACCTCGATGTGGAAGCGGCGTGCGGCGGGTCCTGCTCCTGCGCGACCTGTCACGTTTTCATCGACGATGCGTGGCTGGACAAGCTGCCCAAGCGCACCGACGACGAATCCGAGCTGGTGGAACAGACCACCTTCTACAAAGGCAAGAATTCGCGTCTGTCCTGCCAGATCAAATTCACCGAAGCGCTCGACGGCATCGTGCTGACGGTTGCTCCTGCGGAGTAACTATTCGCTGCGCCAGCGGCGGTGCATCCACAGCCACTGGTCGGGCCGTTCGCGGATCCAGTCTTCGAGTTTGCCGTTGATCTGTTTCAGCGCGTTCAGCACATCCGCGTCGTGATCCTGCGTGGGCGCGAAGCGCCACGGCTTTTCGAT
This sequence comes from Rhodospirillaceae bacterium, assembly GCA_041919675.1. Lineage (GTDB taxonomy): Bacteria > Pseudomonadota > Alphaproteobacteria > Rhodospirillales > Rhodospirillaceae > SHVO01. The sequence continues at coordinate 10,923 of JAYRTJ010000022.1, forward strand.
GCTGACCTTGAACCGGGCGCCGCCGAGGCGGATCACGCGGATCGGAAACACCGGACAGTCGAGACGCAGCGCGAAGCTTGCGATGGCCGGCGCCGTGGCGGCGGGGCGTCCAAAAAATGGGACGTCGATGCCTGAACTCAGTTTCTGATCGACCAGCATGACGACGTGGCCGCCTTGCTTGAGATCGCTGAGCACGATGCGCGCACCGGCGGGGCCTTTCGGCGCGAGGCCGGCAACGCCGCGCAAGCGCACTTCGGCGATCATCTCATCGACCAGCGGATTGTTCGCCTTGCGGTACACCGCCGTGATCGGCTTGGTGTGGATGCGAAGCGCGTCGAAGATCAGTTCCCAATTGCCGAGATGGCCCGTCATCAGCAGCGCCGGTTTGCCTTCGCGCGCGAGGGCCGCGAGGTCCTCGTGGCCTTCAATGACAACGCGGTCTTCCAGCTTGGGGATGACGGCGTATTCCATCATCGTGCGCCCGAAATTCTCCCAGGCGCCGCGCAGCATCTTGTCCCGCGTGGGCCCATCGTGCTCGGGGAGAGAGCGTTCCATGTTTCGCGCGGCGGTCTTGTGCGCGCGGGTGAGGGGGCCGACGGTGCGGCCCAACCAGGCCCCGAAGCCTGAAACCGTATCCACCGAGAATAGCCCCAGCACCGCGAGCATCGTGCGCGCGGCCGCCGCTTCCAGGCGGTAGCGGATGGGATGTTTTAATGGGGTCGACTGTTCGGACATTATGGGCGACTTATAACGTCTCTGAAGGTGCTGCGGGAGTTGGTAACGTGCGCCTGTTGCAAGTCCTCGCCGGCGGTCTGCACGGCGGTGCGGAACGGTTCTACGAGGATCTCGTCGTTGGCCTGGCAAAAGCCGGCCTCGACCAGGCCTGCGCGATCCGGCCTTTCCCCTTGCGCGCCGCGCGGCTCTCGGCCGCGGGGTGCCGGGTCAGCCAATACATGTTCGGCGGCTTCTTCGACGTCGTGACCCGCATGAGATTGGCCAAGCTCGCCAAGCTCGAAAACCCCGACGTCATCCTCGGCTGGATGAACCGCGCCTGCGCCATTCTGCCCGAGGGTCCGTGGGTGAACGTCGGACGCCTCGGCGGCTACTACAGCCTCAAGTACTACAGGCGCTGTCATCATCTCGTCTGCAACACGCCCGACATCCGCGACTACGTGATCGGCGAAGGCTGGCCGGTGGAGCGCGCGCACTACATCCCGAATTTCACGCCGGTGGAGGATGTCCCGCCCGTCGATCGCGCGGCGTTGGAGACGCCGAAGGACGCCAAGGTCCTTTTGATCCTTGCGCGTCTGCACAAGGTCAAGGGTATCGACGTGGCGATCCGGGCGCTGGCGTCGATCCCCGATGCGATCTTGTGGATCGCCGGTGAAGGCGCGCTTGAGGACGATCTGCGTGAGCTTGCGGACCGGGAGGGCGTTGCGCATCGCGTGCGCTTCCTGGGCTGGCGTGACGATCGCTCGGCGCTTCTGAAGGCCGCCGATGTTTGCCTTGTGCCGTCCCGCTTCGAGCCGTTCGGGAACGTGGTGGTCAATGCGTGGGCGCATGGTGTTCCGCTGGTGGCCGCCGCCAGCGAGGGCCCCGGGTTCCTGGTGCACGAGGGCGATGACGGTTTGAAGGTGCCGGTCGAGGACGCCGCGGCCCTGGCGGATGCGGTCAATAAACTGCTCGCCGACAACGCCCTTGCAGGAAAACTCCGGGCCGGCGGCTTCGAGCGGATCCGCAAGGAATTCTCCGAAGACGCCGTCGTCCGGCAATATATGGACCTTCTTTCGACGGTCCGGCGTTAGGTTTGCCGGGCTTTTAAAGACAGGGCATAGTGACGCCCGCATGCAAGTACAGGCCAAAACACAGGGCGGCGATACCCCCGAGGCGGACACCAAGCCGCAAGGGGAGGAGCGCGATCATCTTCTGCTGATCGCCGAAATGACGCGTGAGTTCGCCGCCGCCAACGACTACAAGGCCGTGGCCCATACGGCGCTTGAACGCATCACCAAGTACATGAGCGCCGAAGCGGCCTCGCTCTTCCTGCTCAGCGATTCCGGCGACGCGCTGGTCTGCGTGGCCTGCTATGGGCCCGTGGACATCACGGGGCTTTCGATCCCCGCTGCGACCGGCGTGGTCGGCCGCAGCGTGATCTCGCGCAAAGGCCTTCTGGTGCGCGACGTTTCGCAGGACAGCGACTTCGGCGCGGCTGTGGATGCGAAGACCGGTTTCACCACCCGCTCATTGCTCGTTGCGCCCCTGGCTATCGGCAAGGAATGCCTGGGCGCCATCGAGATCATCAACCGCACGACCGGGGACGGCCTGTTCAGCGACGAGGACATGATGCTCCTCGAAACGCTGGCCCGCGCGGCGGCCCTCGCGATCAATAACTTCCGCCTCACGCATAAGATCGTCCAACAGGAACGCGACCGGCACGAGCTTGAACTCGCCGCCGAGATCCAGCGCGACCTTCTGCCGCAGGCGTCCACGCGCGACTTCCCGATCCACGGGATCAACATTCCCGCGCGCGCCGTCTCGGGCGACTTCTTCGACATCATCACGCTGCCGGACGGCCGGATCTGGTTCAACGTGGCCGACGTTTCGGGCAAGGGCATGAACGCGGCCCTGCTCATGGCCAAGACCTCGAGCCTGTTCCGCTGCCTGGCCAAGAGCGCGGAGAATCCGGGCCAGCTTCTCTCCGCCATCAACAACGAGCTTTGCGAGACCAACTCGCATGGCATGTTCGTCACCATGGTGGGCGGCCTGTTCGATCCCGCCATCGGCATGGTGCGCCTCGCCAATGCCGGCCACGAACCGCCGCTGCTCTTCGACGCGCGTACCGAACGCTTCACCGCCGTGCCTGCCGACGCGCCGCCCCTGGGGATCGCGCCCGACATCGCCGGCGCCGACGGCTTTCCGGTGCGTGAAATTTTTCTCGCCGGCGGCACGCTCTATGTGTTCACCGACGGCCTGACGGAAGCCACCACCTTCGGCGGGGGTATGCTGGGGATCGACGGCGTGCGCGCCCTGATCCGCGATCACGCCGACCAGTCGCCGGACCTGCGCCTGAAAAACATCGCCGGGGCCGTCAAATTGCCCGGCCAATCGCTGCGCGACGATCTCACGCTGCTGGTGGCCGAGGACATGGCCATCGCGCCCATGGGCGCGAAGCCGCCCGCGGGCTCCCTGGATACGCCGGCCGATGAGCAGATTTTGCGCATTCGCGTTCCGGGCCGCGCCGACCGCCTGAAACTGATCCGCGCGGCGACCGAACAGGCCGCGAAGTTCGTCGATGCGCCGGAAGCCTGGAGCTTCGATCTCAAGATGGCCGTGGACGAGGCCTGCCAGAACATCGTGCGGCACGCCTACAAGAACAGCGCCGAAGCCGGCGATATCGTCATCGATTTCCGCCGCCGCGGCGGGCTCCTGGAAGTCGACATCATGGATTTCGCCGAGACGGTCGATCCCGAAACGATCCGGCCCCGCGACATCACCGAGGTCCGTCCCGGCGGATTGGGTGTTCACCTGATAAAATCGGTGTGCGACGAAGCTAAATTCCTCCCGCCGCCGCCCGGAGTCGGCAACTTATTTAAATTGACCAAACGCCTCCCACCCAAGGTACAGTAGCGCCGGGGAATCGTATTAAATGTCCTACGAAGTCAAAAATGTGAATGGCGCCGCCATCGTGGCGCTGACCGGTGATGTTGATCTGCAAACGTCGCCGCAGGTGCGCCAGAAGCTCCTTGAGAGCCTGGAGCAGTACAAGCGCATCGTTGTGGATCTCTCGGGGGTGAACTACATCGATTCCTCGGGCGTGGCTTCGCTCGTCGAAGCTTTCCAGGTTTCGCGCAAGAAAGGCTCGGCCTTTTCGCTCGCCAGCGTTTCGTCGGCGGCCATGCGCGTGCTCTCGCTCGCCCGGCTCGACAAGGTTTTCACCATCCATCCGTCCGTCGAAGCCGCGCTCGCGCAGGGGTAATCCATGTCCGAGGCGGGGGATCGCGCAATACCGACGAGGATTGCAGAGTCCCTCGACCGCATGGGCCGGGCCGCCGTCGGCGGCATCGCCGAGATCGGCCTCGGGGCCGTCCTTCTCTACCAAAGCGTCTACTGGATCGTGCTGGGCCGCCGCCGCGAACAACCGGTGCGCATCGCCGCGACTTTCGAGCGCTGCATGGAAGTGGGCATCCGCGCGCTCCCGATCGTTACAATGATGTCCCTGACCATCGGCATCATGCTCGCCATTCAAGGCATCTATACCTTGCGCGTCTTCGGCGCCGAGGAGCAGGTGACGATCGGCGTGGGCATCTCGGTCGTGCGCGAGTTCGGCCCGCTGATCACCGGAATCCTCGTGGCGGGCCGCACCGGTTCGTCCCTCGCGGCCCGCATCGGGACCATGCGCATCAGCCAGGAAGTGGACGCGCTTGAGGTCATGGGCATCGACCCCGTGCGCTTCCTCGTGGCCCCCGCGCTCATCGCCATGGTCGTGATGGTGCCGCTGCTGGCGCTCTGGGCCGACCTTCTGATGCTGATCGGCGCCGGCTGGTATGTTTCGGTGGATATGGGCATGAGCTTTGCCGCCTATACCCAGCGCATCATCGACATCGTCGAGGTCGAGGACCTGATGCACGGCCTCTATAAGTCCATGCTGTTCTCCGTGCTGATCACCCTCGTCGGCGTGATCAACGGCGCCAACGTCAAGGGCGGCGCCGAGGGCGTCGGGCGCATGACCACCCGCTCGGTGGTGCTGTCCATCAGCGCGATCATCGTCACCGACATGATCTTCGCTTTCATCACGACGCGCTCATGAGTAACGCCGCCGAAAAGCGCGACGACCGCCCGCGGCCCGATCTTTCCGGCGCGCCGAACGTCATCGAGGTGAAAAAGCTCGTCACCCACTACGGCACGCGCAAGATCCTGAAAGACATCGATTTCAGCGTCCGTGAAGGCGAGATCATGGTGATCATGGGCGGCTCGGGCTCGGGCAAGTCCACGCTGCTGAACGCGCTGCTGGGCCTTCTGCGGCCGACCAAGGGTTCGATCCAGATCCTCGGCGAGGACCTGACCCGGATCTCGGAAGTCGAAAAGACGCTTCTGCGCCGGAAGATCGGCGTGGCGTTCCAGGGCGGAGCCCTGTTCGGCTCGCTGAACGTGCTTGAAAACATCATGTTGCCCTTGCGCGAGCACACCAAGCTCGACGTCAACACGATGCGCATCATGGCCCGCCTCAAGATGCAGGTGGTCAGCCTCGCCGGGTTCGAGCATCTGAATCCGTCGGAGCTTTCGGGCGGGATGATCAAACGCGCGGCGTTCGCGCGTGCCGTGGTCATGGACCCGCGGATATTGTTTTGTGACGAACCCTCCGCCGGCCTCGACCCCATCGTGGCGGCCGCCATCGATGAGCTGATCTTGAACCTGCGCGACGCCATGGGCATGTCCGTGGTGGTCGTGACCCATGAGCTCGAGAGCGCCTTCCGGATCGCCGACCGCATCTGTGTGCTGGATAAGGGCGATATTCTGATGACAGGCACGGTGGATGAGATACGATCCAGCACGAACGAGCGTATTCAGAATTTGCTGAACCGGCGGACCGAAACCGAAACGCTGGATCCCGAGGAATATCTGAGGCGCCTGACGGCGGCGAACGACTAGGGGGATCGCCGAGGGCGAGGGGACGATGCAAGACAGCCGGATCAACTATGTCGTGGTGGGCGCGTTCGTCACAGCGATGCTGGCGGCGTTCGTGATCATCATTTCCGTGCTGGCCGGCACGTCGGGCGATACCGACGAATATTATACGGTCTACGACAACGTCGGCGGCGTGAAGCTCGGCACCCTGGTCTTTTACGAAGGCTATCAGGTCGGCCAGGTGGACGAAGTGCAGCCCATGGGCGAGGGCGCCCAGGTGCGCTTCAAGGTCATCATGGCCGTCCAGGAAGGCTGGAAGATCCCCAAAGACAGCATCGCCCGCGCGCAGGTCTCGGGCCTTCTCTCGGCCATCGCCATCGACATCCAGGGCGGCACGAGCGCGGAGATCCTCAAACCCGGCGCAGAGATCGAAGGCGTCGAAGGCACCAACATTTTCGCGACCCTGGCGGACATCAGTTCGGAATTCAGCGACCTTTCGTCCAACTCCATCAAGCCGCTGGTTGCCAGCCTGAACAAGTACGTGAATGAGTTCGGCGCGACGACGATGGACCATCTGCCGGCGCTGATGAGCAATCTCGAGAAGTTGAGCGCGACCCTCGAGCGCACCTCGGGCATCGTCGAAAAAGATATCCTGAAGCCGGAGAACCGCGAACAGTTCGACGCGATCCTCGCCAACCTCACGCAAGTCTCGGGCGATCTGAAAGAAACGAGCGCGCTCCTCAACAAATCCATCACCAACGTCAATGCGATGGTCGAGAACAACCAGGGCAACGTGAACGAGGCGATGCGGAACCTGCGCTATACCCTCGACACCTTCTCGCGCTACGTGGACGACATCTCGCAGAACATCGATGCGACCGCGCGCAACATGAGCGAGTTCAGCCGCTCGATCCGCGCCAATCCGGGCGTGCTGCTGTCGGGTAAGGATGCGCCCGATCCGCCGCAAGGAGCCCCGAAATGAACCGCCGTTTCTTCGTTGCCGCCGTAGCGGCCGGCGCGCTGGCCGCGTGCGCGGGCGATCCGCCGCCGCCGGAAACCTTCTACCGCCTTGGTACGCCGGCCCCGGTGCAGCCGCTCGCGGGCGGCCCGATCAAGGGCATCGTCGATGTGTCCCAGGTGCGCACCCAGGGCGTCGTGGGCGGCCGTGCGATCCTGTACCGCAGCGCGCCCGATCAGGTGATCGCCTACCACTATCATGCGTGGCAGGAACCGACCGGCGTGATGATGCAGCGGGCCTTGCTCGATGCGCTGCGGTCCGCGCAGGCCTTCGAAACCGTGGCCACGCCGGAGATGCGGCTCGAGCGCAACTTCGAACTGCAGGGCGATCTGCTCACCCTTGAACACGTCCTTGCGGGCGCCGGCGGGAGCGTGGTGGTCGAGATCGAGATCGCCTTGCGCCGGATCGCGGGCAACCAATCGCTGCTGATGAAGACCTACCGGGCCGAGGAACCCGCCGGGGCCACGGTGGCCTCGACCATCCCGGCCTTCACCCGCGCGGTCGACAAGATCACCGCCGGCCTTCTCGCCGACCTCGCGGCCCTGCCGAAGTAAGCCCCTCACCCCAGCCCTCTCCCGCGGAGCGAGGCGGTGAGGGTGGCGATCCAAACGCGGTCTTCAAAAAGCTCACAAAACCTCGGCAAATGGGCTATTTCCGGCGGGTTGCCGGGATCCGGCCCCCCGCGTAGTATCCGCGCGTTCTCGGTATGGAGCTTTGCCTTTTGCGTTATGTGAGCACCCGCGGGCGTGCGCCCGCGCTCGGTTTTGACGATGTCCTTCTGGCCGGCCTCGCCGCGGACGGCGGCCTTTATGTGCCCGAGACCTGGCCACAGTTTTCCGCCGCCGATTTCGCGTCCTTCGCGGGCCTCGATTACCCGCGCCTGGCCGCGCGCGTCATGGCGCCCTTCGTCAAAGGCTCGGTCATCGAACACAAACTCGAGGACCTGACGCGCCGGGCTTACAGTTCCTTCGCGCATACCGCCGTGGCGCCGATGATCCAGACCGCGGCCAACGAGTGGCTGCTCGAGCTGTTCCATGGTCCGACCCTCGCGTTCAAGGACTTCGCCCTGCAGTGTGTCGGACTGATGTTCGACGAAGTGCTCAAGGCCAGGGGTGCGCGCATCACCATCGTCGGCGCCACCTCGGGCGACACGGGGTCGGCGGCGATCGAAGCCACCAAGAACAAGGACGCCATCGACACCTTCATCCTGCATCCGGCGGGCCGGACCTCGGACGTGCAGCGCCGCCAGATGACCACGGTGGATGCAAAAAACGTCCATAACATCGCGGTCGAAGGCACCTTCGACGATTGCCAGAACATGGTGAAGGCGCTGTTCGCCGACACCAAGTTCCGCGACGAGGTGCATCTCTCGGCGGTGAACTCGATCAACTGGGCCAGAATTATGGCCCAAGTGGTCTACTACGTGTGGGCCGCCGTGCATGTGGGCGCGCCTCACCGCAAAGTCACCTTCGCCGTGCCGACGGGGAACTTCGGCAACGTGTTCGCCGGTTTCGTGGCGGGCAAGATGGGCCTGCCGGTGGAGCGTTTTGTCGTGGGCTCGAACGCCAACGACATCCTCACGCGCTATTTCGAAACCGGCTCCATGACCGCCGCCGGCGTGGTGCCGACCTTGAGCCCGTCGATGGACATCCAGATCTCGTCCAACTTCGAGCGCCTTTTGTTCGAAGCCGTCGGCCGCGACGGCGCCGCCGTTTCGCGCCACATGGATCAGTTCAAGCAGAGCGGCAGCTACACCGTGGAAGCCAAAGCCCACGCCGTCCTGCTTTCGCAGTTCTCGGGCCAGCGCCTGGACGATGCCGGCACGCTGAGGTTCATCGGCGATGTTTATAAGGCGAGCGGTTATGTGCTCGATCCGCACTCCGCGGTCGGTCTGTACGCGGCCCGCAACGCCGGGCTCGAGTCGGCCATCCCCCGGATTGCCCTGGCCACCGCCCATCCGGCCAAGTTCCCGGACGCGGTCGAAAAGGCAACCGGAACAAGGCCTTCCATGCCGCCGGCCCTGGCCGAGCTGTTCCACCGCCGCGAGCACTTTACAACGCTTCCAAATGACCTAGATCAGTTGCGGCGTTTGATCCGCGAACGCATTTCCCACTGATCTTTCTTTAGGTCCGAATGTCCGTACAGGTCTCCACTCTCTCCAACGGTCTGCGTGTCGTGACCGACCGCATGTCTTCCGTCGAGACGATTGCCGTTGGTGTATGGGTGGCCGCGGGCACGCGCCATGAGACCGCCGATGTGAACGGCATCTCGCACCTGCTCGAGCATATGGCGTTCAAAGGCACCGCGCGCCGCTCGGCGCAAGCCATCGCCGAAGAGATGGACAATGTGGGCGGGCAGCTCAACGCCTACACCAGCCGCGACCACACGGCCTATTTCGCCAAGGTGCTGAAGGAGAATCTCCCGCTCGCGGTCGATATCCTTTCCGACATTCTTCTGAACTCCACCATGGACGCCGAGGAACTCGCGCGCGAACAGCATGTGGTGGTGCAGGAGATCTATCAGGCCGACGATACGCCCGACGACATCATCTTCGATCATCACCAGGCCACCGCGTTCCCCAATCAGCCCATGGGCTGGCCGGTGCTCGGCAAAGAACCGATCGTGCGTTCGATCACCTCGGACCGCCTGAAGGCCTACATGGCCGGCAACTATGCCGCCGACAGCATGGTGGTCTCGGCCGCCGGCAACGTGGACCACGACATCTTCGTGGCCCTGATCGAACAGGCCTTCGGATCGCTGCCGAAGCACTCGGCGGTGAGCGAAGCGCCGAGCCTCTACAACGGCGGCGACTACCGCGAGAAACGCAAGCTCGAGCAGGTCCATCTCGTGCTCGGGTTCAGCGGCCTCGCCTACGACGATCCGGATTTCTACAATCTCGGCGCGCTCTCCACGCTCCTCGGCGAAGGCATGTCCTCGCGCCTGTTCCAGGAAATCCGCGAGAAGCGCGGTCTTGCCTATACGGTCTACTCGAACACCCAGTCGTTCTCGGACTGCGGCATCTTCTCGATCTACATGGGCACGGGCCGCGCCGATGTGCCCAAGCTGATCCCGGTGCTGTGCGACGAGATCAAGAAGATCCACGGCGGCGTGACCCCGGACGAAGTGAAGCGTGCCCGCGCGCAGATCAAGTCGGGCCTGCTCATGTCCCTCGAAAGCCCGTCGAGCCGCTGCGGCCAGCGCGCGCGTCAGATCATGATTTACGGCCGTCCGCTTTCGACGGACGAAATCATCGCGAAGGTGGAAGCGGTGGACGCGGCCGGCATCACCGGCACGGCGGAACGCATCTTCGCCAGCGCGCCGACCCTGGCGGCCCTCGGTGAGCTGAAGACGCTGGAGAGCCTTGAGGCGATCCGCGCGCGGCTTAACTAGAGTTACGCGTGTCCGACTTCGCTGGACAGGCGGTGCGGGGCGATGCCCAGGCGGGCGAGCGCCAATTCCCACTTGTGGTCGTAGCCTTCGGAGAAAAGCAGGCCCGCGTCCGACGGCACGCTTAACCAGGCGTTACGCTTGATCTCTTCATCGAGCTGGTTGGGACCCCAGCCGGAGTAGCCCAGGGCCATCAGGTTCCGGTGCGGACCATAACCTTCGGCGATGTCTTTCAGGATTTCCGTCGTCGCGGACAGGGCAATGTCCTCATTCACAACCACGGTGCCGTTCTTCTGATAGTCGGAGGAATGCAGGACGAAGCCGCGCTGCACTTCCACCGGGCCGCCGCGATGCACATGGATCTGCGCGCAATTCGTCGAGCGCGCCGTGATTTTCAACTGGCCGAGGATGTCGGTGAAGCGAAGGTCGTTCAGCGGCTTGTTGACGATCAGACCCATCGCGCCTTCCGAAGAATGCGCGCAGACGTAGATCACGGTGCGGTGAAAGCGGGGGTCGGCCATCGTCGGCATCGCGACGAGCAACTGGCCGGTCAGATAACCTTCGGTCTGTAACATTGCTCTACCCATGGCGTCCTCTAACTCATGCATCTTAAGAGTCCTAACGCAGAGATGGGGTCTCGGTTCGCATCCTCAAGCAATGTCAATATTTTACCTTAATTGGTGCGAGTTTTGTTCATGAGATTTGTGATCGGCTTGTAAAATAGCCGGACTCAAGCGCGGAATTTCTCCGCTTCCGCGCGCGCGAGCTCGTCAACTCGCTCGTTTTCGACGTGACCGGCGTGGCCTTTGACCCACTTCCACGTCACATCGTGCCCCAATCTTGCCGCATCCAGCGTCTGCCACAGATCGGCGTTCTTCACGGGCTTTTTATCGGCCGTCTTCCAGCCCTTCTTCTTCCATCCGTGAATCCACTCGGTGGCGCCCTTCAGGACATACTGACTGTCGGTATGGATGACGACCGCACACCCGCGTGTGAGCTTCGACAGCCCCTGGATGACGGCCATCATCTCCATGCGGTTGTTGGTGGTCTGCGCCTCGCCGCCCGAGAACTCTTTCTCGGCGCCCTTGTAGCGCAGGATCGCCGCCCAGCCGCCGGGGCCGGGATTGCCCAGGCACGCGCCGTCGGTGAACATCTCGACCGTGTCGGGAGCCGGCGCCACCGGATCCTTGGACCGCATCAAACCAACCCATACTCGCCGATACTTTTCACCTGCCGGTGAAAGTTCAGCTTATGCAGATATTCGCGCGGGTCCTTCGGCTTCACCAGCGCGCCGGGCGGCGTGTTCACCCAGTCATACAGGCGCGTGAGCATGAAGCGTAAGGCCGAGCCGCGCGCGAACAGCGGCAGATGTTTCTTCTCGGCTTCGGACAGCGGGCGCACGGTTTCATAGGACGACAGCATGCGCTTCGCCTTCGTGCTGTTGAATTCGCCGTTCGGCTCGAAACACCAGGCGTTGAGGCAGATGGCGACGTCGTAGGCGAGGAAGTCGGTGCAGGCGAAATAGAAGTCGATCAGGCCTGAGCATTTGCCGTCGAGGAAGAAGACATTGTCCGGGAACAGATCGGCATGGATCACGCCGGAGGGAAGATCGGGCGAAGACCGCAGTTTCGGCCAGGCGGCGCTCAAGGTTTCGAGTTCGCCGCGCATGAGGCCGGGCAGGGTGGGATCGAGCGTCGCCGCCGTGTCCTCGCTGATCTTGCCGGCGAGCGTGCGCCAGCCTTCGACCGAGAGGTTGTTCGGCCGCGTGCCTTCGAACGAGAGTCCCGCGTTGTGCAGCTTGGCCATGGCGGCGCCGAGCTCGGCGCAATGCTCGGCGGTGATGCGCCGCGGCCAGATGCCGCGCAGGAAGGTGATGATGGCGCCCGGGCGGCCGGCGATGGTGCGCAGGGCCTGTCCGTCCCGGCCCTTGATCGGCACGGGGCAGGCCACGCAGCCCGCCTTGGCGAGATGCTCCATGAACCCTAGGAAGAAGGGCAGGTCCGCCGGGTCCACGCGCTTTTCGTACAGCGTGAGGATGTAGGGGCCCCGGGTGGTCTCGATCAGGAAATTGGAGTTCTCGACCCCTTCGGCGATGCCCTTGCAGGCGACGATTTCGCCGATGTCATAGGCGGCTTCGAGCGCGGCGAGGTCGTCGTCGGAAACTTCGGTATAAACAGCCATATTTTGTTCGGATGGCCGGGGAAACGGGCCCCCGGGCGGACTACATTGCGGAAATTACGTTCTAAGGCGGGCCCATAGAATCACAAAACCGATGAAAAAGCGCACTTTTTTCGCGGCCGGCTATGCAATCTCTGGCGCTTGCGCCGGGGCCCCCGGCGTGCAAATTTCGCCCCACTTTTCAGGGTTAACGCATTCCCGGACTGGCTTCGCACGTATGCACATGTTTTCCGTTTCCCGCGCCCTGCTTTTCCCGGGCGCCGCGCTCGCGCTTCTCGCCGCCTGCACGCCGGACCGCACCATTCCGCCCTGCCCGAATGTGCGCGTCGACAGCGTGACGTCGAACCTGACCCAGTTCCGCGACGGCCCCGGCCGCGAAGTCGGCGACATCGCCTACCAGGCGGAAATCGTGAACTACAAGGGCACCTGCACCCAGGACCTCGACAAGAACAATGTCGAAGGCACCGCGGAAGTTGAAATGGAAATCGAGATGGCCATGGCGACCGGCCCGGCGTCCGCAAAAGGCGATGTGCCGCTCTACTATTTCGTCGCCATTCCGCAGCTGTTCCCGGATCCGTCGGGCAAGCAGATCTTCGAAGTCCGCCGGCCGAGCCCGGGCGGCGCCTCGAAGGTGGAACGCTGGACCGAGCACGTCACCTTGACCTTGCCGGTGACCAAGGCCCGCCCGTCCGCCGGCTATGACATCTATGTGGGCTTCCAGCTCACCGATGCGCAGCTCGCTTTCAACCGCACGCGCGTGAAGTAATCCCGTTTCGCTGAATTTCGGACAGCCATGCTGGAGCGGCATGGCTGTCCGAGAGTCCATGCAAAATCGCCTTTTCTTCGCGCCACACCGCGCAACGGGCGCGGCGTTTTCGCATGAGCAACGCACGAGCTATGCGCCGCCGTTCATTCCGCGTCTCAGAAAAGGGGGGCACTCCAAAAAGCGCGCGACATGCGCGACAAAGCGCCAAACCGGTAAAATTCGTTATAGGTGAAAGTGTTATTGCACGATCTTACGCGCGACATTCACGCGACAGCACGCGACACTTTGAAATCCGGCCGGCATGAGAGGCGCCGCAGCGCGGGCGGCGCAGGTCTTCCTATTCACGATGTCAAAGAGCATAGCGCATTATAATACGCCATTTGACGGGCGATTCGGAGATTAAATTTGCGGATTTGGCAAATTTAATCTCACACGAAAAATCGGAAATGTGCATGGGGCGAGTCGCGGGAGAATGCGATGTATTTTGCCTTCCCTTTCCTTGAAATAGGAGGTGAGGAGGGAAACGACCTCTCCCCGATCCTCCCCTTTCAGGGGAGGGAATAAATGTGGAGTTATCCACAGGCGAAGGCTCATTTGGGTATACACGGGGAAGATATCCACAATATTCAGTAGCCCGTGCATTGACCCTGCCTTCCGAATCGGCCCAAACTCTCGTGACCTTATCCCCCCGTGGAAGAGACCGGCCTTGAACGTCCGCCGGCGCCGAAGGAGCAACCGCCCTCGGAAACTCTCAGGCAAAAGGACCGCGGGGGATTGGTACTCTGGAAAGCAGAACGCGGAGCGTCGTCCGCGGTCTCACCGAAGATGTAAGCCGGTGCGTTTGTTTCTAAACGCGGACTCCGGTGAATCTTTCAGGTTTTCCGACAGAGGGGGGCGCCGTGACACTCGGATTCCGAATCCGTTTTGGCACCTCGGCGTTGAACCTCTTTTTGGAGAACCGCGTGGCTGATCCTTCTACGCCCTTGAAGCACACACCGCTCGACGCGCTGCATCTGTCGCTGGGCGCGAAGATGGTGCCGTTCGCCGGCTACAGCATGCCGGTGCAATATCCGATGGGCGTCCTGAAAGAACATGTGCATACGCGCGCGCACGCGGGGCTGTTCGATGTCTCGCACATGGGCCAGGGCGAATTGTCCGGCGAGAACGTGGACGCGGCGCTGGAGGCCCTGGTGCCGGGCGACCTTAAAGGGCTGAAACCCGGCCAGATCCGCTACACGGTGCTGCTCAATGAAGAGGGCGGCATCCTTGACGATCTGATGGTGACCCGCCCCGCCGAAGCGGGCAAGGACGGCACGCTCTATCTCGTCGTGAACGCGGCGTGCAAGGATCAAGACTTCGCGCATATCGCCGCCAAGCTCAAAGGCAAGGCGATGCTGCTGCGTCACGAGGACGCGGCGCTGCTGGCGCTGCAGGGCCCGTCGGCGGCCGAGGTGCTGGCGCGCTTCATTCCCGCGGCCGCCGCCATGGGGTTCATGACCAGCCGCGTTGAGACATTCGAAGGCGTGCCCGTGCGCCTGTTCCGCTCGGGCTATACGGGCGAGGACGGCTACGAGATCTCCGTGCCCGCGGACAAGGTGGAGCAGGTGGCGCGCCGCCTGCTGGCCGAACCGGGCGTCGCCGCCATCGGCCTCGGCGCGCGTGACTCGCTGCGCCTCGAAGCGGGACTTTGTCTTTATGGGAATGACATCGACGCCGCGACCACGCCCGTCGAAGCGGGCCTATCGTGGGTGATCGGCAAGCGCCGGCGTACGCAAGGCGGTTTTCCGGGCGCGGCCAAGATCCTCAAGCAGCTGAACGAAGGCGCGGCCAAAACGCGCGTCGGCATCCAGCCGCTCGGGAAAGCGCCCGCGCGCGCCCACACCGAAATCCAGGACGCGAGCGGCAACAGGATCGGAGAAATCACCTCGGGCGGCTTCGGCCCTTCGGTGAACGCGCCGGTCGCCATGGGCTACGTCGCTTCCAAATTCGCCGCGAACGGCACCAAGGTGAATCTCATCGTGCGGGGGCAAGCCTTGCCCGCCGAGGTCGCGCCGCTGCCGTTCGCGCCGCATCGTTACTACAAGAAATAACCGGGGAGAGCGTTATGAGTGTTCGTTTCACCAAGGATCACGAGTGGATCAAGGTCGATGGAAAAATCGGCACCGTCGGGATCACCCAATATGCCCAAGCCCAGCTCGGCGACATCGTGTTCGTCGAAGTGCCGGCGGCCGGCAAGGCGCTGAAGGCCGGCGGCGAAGCGGCGGTGGTCGAGTCCGTGAAGGCCGCGAGCGAGGTCTACACGCCCGTCAGCGGCACCGTGAAGGAAGGCAACGCCGCGCTGCCCGACGCGCCGCAGGCCGTGAACGAAGACCCGCAAGGCGCGGGCTGGTTCTTCAAGATCGAGCTGTCGAACCCGGGCGAGCTCGATGGGCTCATGGATCAGGCGGCATATGAGAAGTATGTGGCGGAGTTGAGCGCTTAGTTCTTTTTCCCTCCCCTGAAAGAGGAGGGCGCAGGGAGGGGTCGTTTTCCAACGGCGATCTCCTCTGTAACTAACGACCCCCTCCCGGCCTCTCCCTTTTAGGGGGAGGGGAAAAAGGAGGAGGGATAAAACAGAAGCGAGGGAATGAAGGCATGCGTTATCTACCTCTCTCCGAGACCAATCGCCGGGACATGCTGGCGGAGATCGGCGCGGCGTCGGTGGACGAGCTGTTCAAGGACCTGCCGAAGCAGGCCTTGAGCGCGGCGCGCTTCGATCTTGCCAAGACCATGAGCGAGATCGAGGTGGAGCGCGCGCTCGGGACCATGGCGGCGAAGAACATGAACTGCGCCGCCAGCCCCGCCTTCCTCGGCTGCGGCAACTACCGCCATCACACGCCGGCCTCGCTCGACTACATCATCCAGCGCGGCGAGTTCCTGACGGCCTATACGCCCTACCAGCCGGAGATCAGCCAGGGCACGCTGCAGGCGATCTTCGAATTCCAAAGCCAGGTGGCGCTCATCACCGGTATGGAGGTGGCCAACGCCTCCATGTACGACGGCGCGACGGCCTGTGCGGAGGCTGTCGCGATGGCCGCCCGCGTCACTAAGCGCAGCCAGGCGCTGATCTCGGGCCGTGTGCATCCGCATTATCGCGACGTCACGAAAACCCAGATGAAGTTCCTGGACGTGGACGTCGAATGCCTGGCGCCGGATCCGTACGGCGTCGAGGATCTGATCGGCCGCATCACGCCGGACCTCGCCTGCGTGGTCGTGCAGACCCCGGGTTTCTTCGGCCATCTGTCGGACTACACCGTGCTCGGCGAAGCCTGCCATAAGGCGGGCGTGCTGCTGGTGGTGTGCGTGACGGAACCGGTGTCGCTCGGCCTCGTGAAATCGCCGGGCGCCATGGGCGCGGACATCGTGGTGGGTGAAGGCCAGTCGCTGGCGGGTCCGATGAGCTTCGGCGGCCCCGGCGTTGGCTTGTTCGCGACACGCGAGAAGTTCCTGCGCCAGATGCCGGGGCGCCTGTGCGGCGAGACGACGGACGAAGACGGCCGCCGCGGCTGGGTGCTGACCCTGTCGACACGCGAGCAGCATATCCGCCGCGAGAAGGCGACTTCGAACATCTGCACCAACTCAGGCCTCATCGCGCTGGCGTTCTCGGTGCACATGACCCTGCTCGGCGAAGCGGGCTTCAAGCGTTTGGCGGAACTCAATCACGCCACTGCCTGCGATCTCGCCGATAAGCTGGAAGGCGTGAAGGGCGTGAAGCTTTTACCTTCGGCTTTCTTCAATGAATTCGCGCTCGCGCTGCCGAAACCGGCGGCGGAGGCGGTCGAAGCGTTGGCCAAGAAGGGCGTGCTTGGCGGCGTGCCGGCCTCGCGCTTCTATCCGACCTATCCCGAACTCGCGAACATCCTCGTCGTCTGCGCGACCGAGACCAACAGCGCGGAGGATCAGGTCAAACTTGTGAAGGCGCTGACGGAGGTGCTGTCATGACCACTCCCAATAGCCTGGCGCCCACCGCGAGCGGCCATAAGGGGCTTCAGTTCGAACAGGCCCTGATCTTCGAACAGGACACGCCGGGCATGACGGCGGTCGATCTGCCTGCGCCGCCGACGTCCAAGCAGCGCCTCGGCGGCGTGAAGCGCAGCGGGCCGATCGGGTTGCCGGGACTGTCCGAGCCGGAAGTCGTGCGTCACTACACGCGCCTGTCGCAGAAGAACTATTCGATCGATTCCGGTTTCTATCCCCTGGGCTCGTGCACCATGAAGCACAACCCGCGCCTCAACGAGAAGATGGCGCGGCTCCCCGGGTTTTCTGAAATCCATCCGTTCCAGCCGGTCTCGACCGTGCAGGGCGCGCTGGAGCTGATCGACACCACGGCGCGCTGGCTCACCGAATTGACCGGCATGGCGGCCGTGGCGATGTCGCCGGCGGCCGGCGCTCACGGCGAGTTCTGCGGCCTGATGTGTATCCATGCCGCACATGACGCCAACGGCCAGGCGCAGCGCAACGTGATCATCGTTCCGGAATCCGCCCACGGCACCAATCCGGCGACCGCTGCTTTATGTGGTTATACGGTCGAAGCCATCCCGGCGAACGACGAGGGCCGCGTCGATCTCGCGGTACTGAAGGCGAAGCTGGCCGAGCACGGCGACACGGTGGCGGCGGTGATGATCACCAATCCGAACACCTGCGGGCTGTTCGAGCGCGAGTGCATCGAGATCGCCGAAGCGGTCCATGCGGCGGGCGCCTACTTCTACATGGACGGCGCGAACTTCAACGCCATCGTCGGCCGCCTCAAGATCGCCGACCTCGGCGTCGACGCCATGCACATCAACCTGCACAAGACCTTCTCCACGCCGCACGGCGGCGGCGGCCCGGGCGCGGGCCCGACGGTGCTGTCGGCGAAACTCGCGCCGTTCGCGCCGGTGCCGATGGCGGTGAAAACGGGTGAAGGTTATGCGGTGGAAGAACACGCGGGCTTCGGCGCGGCGAAACAGGCGCTCGGGCGCATGAAGGGTTATCACGGCCAGTTCGGCGTGTTCGTGCGCGCGCTCAGCTACATGATGAGCATGGGCGCCGACGGCCTGAAACAGGCGTCCGGCGACGCGGTGCTGAACGCCAACTATCTGATGGCGCGCCTGTCCACTGAATTGACGCCGGCCTTCGCGGGGCCTTGCATGCACGAGTGCGTGTTCGACGACCGCTTCTTGAAGGGCACGGGCGTGACGACCCTCGATATCGCCAAGGCGCTGATCGACGAGGGCTTCCATCCGCCCACCATGTACTTCCCGCTGGTGGTGCACGGCGCGCTCTTGATCGAGCCGACCGAAACCGAAAGCAAGGCGGCGCTGGATCAGTTCGTAACCTCGCTGCTCTTCCTGGCACGCAAAGCCAAGGAAGGCCGCGCCGCCGAATTCCAGGCCGCGCCGCAACTCAGCCCGCGCCGACGTCTCGATGAGACGAAAGCCGCGCGGCGGCCGGTCCTGCGCTGGACACCGCCCGCGCGCGACGGCGCGAAACAGGCGGCGGAGTAGGCGCGCGGACGCTCGCTGTCGGCATCGTCCGGACATTTTCAGCCGACAAAAAAGCCCGCTGTCGCCAGCGGGCTTTTTCGACTTTGGCGGCGAAGGCTTTTGCCCGCCTTCGCTCTGTCGCGCTACGGCGCGGTGATCCTTTGGATCAATGGAGCTTGCCCGCGAGGTCGCCGATGGCTTTTTCGGTGAGGGCGTCGCGCTTGGCGCCGTCGAGGCTTTTGACGATGACGGTTTGCGCCGCGGCCAGGGCCGCGTCGACCGCTGTGTTGCGCACCTGGGCCAGGGCCTGGGCTTCGCTTTGGGCGATGCGTTGCAGGGCCTGTTCCTTGCGGCGGGCGAGGGCGTGCTCGAGGTCCTGCTCGGCCTGCGCCTTGAGGCGCACGGCTTCCGCCTTGGCCGACGAGATGATCTTCTCGGCTTCGGCCATGGCGTCGCGCTGCTTGCGCTGGTACTCGGCGAGAAGCGCCTGGGCGTCTTCGCGCAGCTTGCGGGCTTCTTCGATCTGCGTGCGGATCTTGGCCGCCCGGGCATCGAGACCGGACGTGACGGCGGCGGCGACCTTCTTGAAGGTCACCAGGACCACCAGCACGAAGGCCAGCGCAACCCAGAACTCGGGATTGGAGAACATATTATTTGGTCTCCTTCAGCGCCGCGGTCACGGCGGCGTCCAAGTCCGCTTGAGACGGAGAAAGACCGGCGAGCTTGGCCACCACGTCCTTGGCCGTGTCCGCCGCGATGCCGCGCAAGGACGCGAGCGCGTCCTCCTTGGCCTTCGCGATGCGGGCTTCGGCTTCGGCGACCTGCTTTCCGACAGTGGCGGAAAGTTCGGCCGTCCGCGCGTCGGCGGTGGCTTTCGCTTCGTTGGTCACGGCGCGCATGTGCTCGCCCGCCTGGTCGCGGGCGGCAGCCATGGCCTTCTCATAGGCCTGCACCGCCTGATCGGTCTCGCCCTTCAGCGCCAGCGCCCGGTCCAGGTCTTCCTGGATGACACGGGCACGCTGGTCGAGAACCTCGCCGATGCGAGGCACGGCAATCTTCGCGACCACCCAATAGAGGAGCACGAAGGTCACCACCAACCAGAAGATCTGGGAGCTGAAGGTGGAGGGGTCGAACTGCGGCATGGCGCCTTAGCCTTCTTCGTTGGTTGTCTCAGTCCCGGCCGATTAACCGAACAGGATGATGAGCGCGATCACGAGCGCGAACAGCGAGGTCGCTTCCGAGAGCGCGAAGCCGAGGAAGGCCGGGGTGCGGAGCGTGTCGGCCATGGACGGGTTACGCGCAACCGCGTTCATGTACTGCGCCCAAACCTGACCGACGCCGATCCCGCCGCCGAGCACGCCGATAGCCGCCAGGCCCGCGCCGATCATCTTCGCTGCTTCTGTTTCCATGGTAATTCCCCTTTCCGAGGTGAGATGAGGTTGATGAGTTGAACGATTGGAACGTGATCGATTAATGCAGGTGGATCGCATCGTTCAGGTAGATGCACGCCAGGAGCGCGAACACATAGGCCTGAATGAGGGCGACCATGATCTCAAGGAACGTGATGCCGAACACGGCGAGGAACGGCACCCAGCCGAACGCGAAGCCGAGCGCGATCACGAAGCCCGCCAGCACCTTCAGGAGCACGTGGCCGGCCAGCATGTTGGCGAACAGACGCAGGCTCAGGCTGAAGGGACGGATGAGGTAGGAGAACACTTCCAGCGGCACGAGGATGAAGGCCATCGGCAGCGGCGTGCCCGGCGGCAGGAAGAGCGAGAAGAAATGCAGGCCGTGACGGGCGAAGCCGATGATCGTGACGGCGAAGAAGATGAAGAACGCGAGGGCCGCCGTCACCGCGATGTGCGAGGTGAAGGTGAACGCGTAGGGCATGAGGCCGAGGATGTTGCCGAACAGGATGAACAGGAACAGCGTGAAGATGAAGGGGAAGTACTTCATCCCTTCCTTGCCGGTGTTCGAGATCACCATGTCCTGCACGAAGGAATACAGGAGCTCGGCGGTGGACTGCAGGCGGCCCGGGACCATGGTCCGCGCCCGCGTCGCACCCCAGAAGAGGAGCGCCGACAGGGCGATGGCGAAGGTCATGAACAGGGCGGAATTGGTGTAGCTGAGATCGAGCCGGCCGACGTGGATCGGGATCAGCGGCTTGATGGTGAACTGTTCCATCGGGCCGTGTTGTTCGTGGGCCGCTTCGGCGTGTTCGGCGGCGCCGGTTTCGATGTGTTCTTCAGCCATCGTGTTCGTCTTTGCCTTTTGAGCCGGCAACTATTGAGCCGGCAATTATTCGTCGTCGTCATTCCAGGCATTCGGCGGCGCTTTTGGCGTCCCGGCCTTAATGCCCGGCTCGTTCTTTGAAGCGGCTGTATCCGCCGCCTCTTTCTCTCTCACCGCGCGGCCCAGGCCGATCTTCTCGTCGAGGCCCCGGCTGACGCGCAGCGTATTCATCACTCCGGCGGCGAAGCCGATCGATACAAACGCCAGCGTGAAGATCGGCGTCGTATCCAGCCAATTGTCGAGAAGAAGTCCGATCCCGACACCCGCCAGCACGGAGACCAAAAGCTCGATGCCAACGCGCATCCCGAGGCCGAGACCTTGTCTCTGGTTCGCCTGAGTCTGCTCCTTGGCGGCCTTCACCGCGCGCTCCTCGCGCACGACGGCAAGACGGGCCTCAACGCTCTCCAAACTTGGGAGCGGGCTCGGCGTGTCGTCACGGTCGGACATGGCTGAAGGGCCCTATTGAAAAGGCGGGCGCCAACATAAGCCCGCCGTACATCTCAAACGCCCCCGCCACCGCCAAACCGCCGCCGTTCCTCTCTCCGTCCGGTTCGTCTCAGAAGACCCCGGAAACGTTGATAAAAACGGCTCTCGCAGCGCGATAAGCGCGCGGAACATATGGGGTGGGGTGGGGGGTGTCAAGGCGTTAGGTGGCATAGCTAACCCCTTGATTTTTCTGGGCTTACGGGCCCCAAAAAGGGCGGTTTATTTCAAAGCCCCGGCTCCCCGGCGCATGAAAGTGTCCCGCCCCTTGGAACGAGGCCCGGCCTCAGGCCGCGCTGGGGAGTCCGGACTCCCCGTTGGTGAAGCCGCCGGCCCGCTTTTCCCGGTCCGCGGCTTCGGCCATCTCGGACCACAGCGCGGCCTTGGCGAGCAGCACCGCGCGCGCCGAGGGGCTCTCGATGGTGTTTGCGATGACGCGCATCTGCGCGGCGCGGCTGCGCAGATTGTGGGCTTTCATATCGGGAAGCGGAGCGCGTTTTTGTCGGGCCATGGGAGTCTCGGGGGGTGCTGCGGACGATGGCGGGACCGTACGCGTCATGAGCACGGGCAACAACGGGGGGCGAGATTCCCGTGTTAAGACAGGCCGGTCTAAATCAGGGGCTTAGTCCAGAAACGCGGTGACGATTCGCACGAATCCGTCCGGATCTTCGAGGTAGGGGAGATAGGCCTGGCCCGCGAGGATCTCGATTTTGGCGTTACGCATGCGCTGCTGCACCGAGGCGGCGACGGCGAGATTGTAGGGATCGTCGCTGGCGCCGACCACGACCAATGTGGGCGCGTAAATCTCCGGCAGGCGCAGCGCCATGTTGAACGGACGGCGTTGACGCGGATGCGCGCCGAGATCGGCGGGGTTGGCGCGCAAAATCGCTTCGAGCTTTTTGCGCGCGCGGTCGTTGCCGGGCCAGATGAAATAAGGATCGGTGGTGAAGGTTTCGACGATTGAATCCATATCGCCCTTCACCACGACCTCCTCGATGCGGCGCAGGCGCGCGACGAGGGCGGGCGTGGGCTGGTACCCGCTGATGGACGGCGAGACGAGCACCAGCTTGTCGACGGCTTCCGGCTGATCGAACACAAAGTCGACCGCAAGCCCCGCGCCCGCCGATGAACCGACGATGTGCGCGTGTTCGAGCCCGGCGCGCTTCATCACGGCGTAGAGATCGTCGGTGGGGGCGTGCATGTCCTTCGCGGGCGGAGACTTTCCATAACCCCGCCGGTCGTAGCGCACGGCGCGGTATTGTTTGCAGAAGGCCGGCCACACGCCGTCCCACAGCGCGGCGTTGGCGAGGCCGTCGTGCAGGAGGACAAGGCCCTGGGCTTTTTCATCGCCGCAGACTTCGTAGGAGATTTCGGCACCGTTGATGGTGGCGGTTTGTGGGGTGGCCCATGATGGGGATGGCGTGAGCGACGGCAGCAAGACTGCAATCAGCAGAAAGAAAAATCGCACGTTTGCCTCCCAGCGAACTTGCGAGTGTTTCATTTCTGGCGCTTGGATGGAAGCTTCACAGACCGCATTTTTTCACCCAATTAGGTTTAGGAGCATGTCTTTTGTGAGGTGCGAACTAGCTCTATTTCGTAATTGCCGATAAATTCTGGCGGTGTATGGCGGGTCGAAAGCGCGCCTTCATCTAGCTAGGCAAACTAACCTAGGAACAAGAATGGAAGCGCGGCGCGTTTGTAGAGTTTGCGTGTTGGACGATACCGGGCGACCGGTTCCAGATGCGCAAGTCGCTGTCGTTGATGGCCCACGCAAACTCGAAGGGACGACCGACGAAAGCGGCAATTGTGAATTTAGCCTTCGTGCAGTGGCGTGCGATCTCTTTGTGGCACACAGTGAATGTCGAGCTCACGCCTCAAAAGCTTTCCGACTGGGCCGCGTTAATACCGTTAAGCTTGTTAGAGCCCCTTCTTACGGGTCCGTACTCTCTCTCGGGGGGCAATTTACACTCCCTGGATTCGAGGGATTCGCCAACGTTGGGGAAGATGAGGACGGTACTTTTTGGCTGTCCAGCGATTACTGGATATTGAACGGCGGTGAGGATGGAGGCGTTTCATTCACCCACGAGGATGAACTCATAGTTCAGGATTCTCGACGTACGAAAGCATACGCCAAAATTTTCTTTACGCCGCCTAAAGTCATTCTTGTCGACTACAAGCGAAACGAGGGCTGGGATACGAGCTACGAGGATGCTGAGCTTTTTGTGCCGAGCGCAGAACCTGCATTGGATTTCACGCAACAGGTCGTGCTGATCGCCAATCCAGATGATCGCCTCATATCTGTTGACCAGGAACATCCTTGGTCTTTAGCCAAGGTAAAGGAAACGGAGCCGCATAATCGGGCCTACGGTTCGGCGTTAGCAGCTCTCGAAGAGATTAAGAACATTCTTGAAGTTGACGACGAGACCGCTGGTATTGGCCACAACAGCGGTCGATTTGGTATTTTTGACGACGCGGCCATCGCTCAGCAACTCTCAGACGTCCGTCAAGCTATCGAGGTGCTGCGGAGTCCCGTGATTGACGTCCCGCGTGTGCAGACATTCTGTGATCGCTTACGGCGATACGGTGAGCTGCTCGCCCCGTACGGCGAAAAAGTTGGTATGAGTGCTGCGACTATCGTCGGCTACGGGGCGGGCGGAATAGCTATTGCGCTCGCCGCTAAATACTTTGGAGCAGCAGAAGCTCTCGGCAATCTTCTCGCGCTTATAAAGTAAGAGCCCGCTAGGGTGGATAGCTCAACAAATGGATGTAGACTTCCGGGAGTTAGCTCTCGTTCGAATACGGGGAATCGCTGAGCGACTTGCGTATTTCCCCGATGTAACTCTTCGGAACGAAATGCTTTTTATTGAGCGAGTCCTGAATCTCAATTGCGTCGAGTTCGCCTCCTCGAAGTCCTGAACACGAGAGGCGTACGACGATGAAATGAGGAGGATTGAGAATCGCTGGAAGGTATGCCGGCGTTTTCTCATTGCCGTAATTAAAGCCTGGACTAATCCCGTACTGTCCCTTCTTCGAAACTAAATTGAGTGAAACCACGATCGCCGGGCGCCGACCGCCGTTTGCTATGATTACGGAAATTACGTCACGCACTTTGTCGGGATTAACGTAGCAATTCTGCTCGCGATACGCGGCCAGTAAAAGCCGTGGGCGGTCCCAAAAAGCTTGGAATGCCGCTAACACCAAGCCCGCGATTCCGGTGACTGCCCCGACTATCGCTGTGACTTGGGTAACAACGGCGTCCATTAGACTCCGCTTACGCCGCCACCGGCGTATCCACCATGTCCGCCGCCGCTTTCAGGTCGACCGACACCAGCCTCGAGACCCCGCGTTCGGCCATGGTGACGCCGAACAGGCGGTCCATGCGGGCCATGGTCATACGGTGGTGGGTGACGACCAGCACGCGGGTTTCGGTGATCTTGATGATCTCCGAGAGCAGGGTGCAGAAGCGGTCGACGTTGGCGTCGTCGAGCGGCGCGTCCGCTTCGTCCAGCACGCAGATCGGGGCCGGGTTGGTCATGAAGACCGCGAAGAGGAGCGCGATGGCGGTGAGGGTCTGTTCGCCCCCGCTCATGAGGCCGAGGTTGCCGAGGCGCTTGCCCGGCGGGCTGGCCATGATTTCGAGGCCGGCTTCGAGCGGATCTTCGGCTTCGGTGAGTTCGAGATGCGCGCGGCCGCCGCCGAACAATTTGGTGAACAGGTTGCGGAAGTGGCCGTCGACTTCCTTGAACGCCTTGGCGAGACGGTCGCGGCCTTCCTTGTTCAAGGTCGCGATGCCTTCACGCAGGCGGGCGATGGCTTGCACCAGGTCGTCGCGTTCGGTGACGAGGCCCTGGATCTGCGCGGTCAACTCTTCGCTTTCCTGTTCGGCGCGCAGGTTGATGGCGCCAAGATTGTCGCGTTCGGAGACGAGGCGTTGCAGGCGCTTTTCGCCCTGTTCGAGGGTCGGCGATTCTTCGCCTTCTTCGAGCTTGGTGTGGTTGCGCACCTCGTCCGGCTCGCACTGGATCTTCTCGCGGATGGTGGCGTCCACGACTTCCAGGGTCTGTTCGCCCTGGAGCACGGCCCCTTCGCGGCGCACGCGTTCTTCACGCGCGGCGGAGAGGGCGTGTTCGGCGTCCTTCAAGGTGCGGTCGGCGGTCGAGAGGTTGCTTTCGCCGATCTGCAAGGCGTCGGCGGCTTCGCGGCGCTGCGCTTCGGCGACCTGCAACTGGTCCATGAGGGCGTTGCGCTGTTCGGCGATCTCTTCCGGGCGCGCGGCGAGCACGGCGAGTTCTTCTTCTTCCGAGACCAAACGCTCGCGCAGGGCCTGATCCTGCTCGATGCCCTGGTTCTTGCGCTGGGTCCAGGAGTCGGCGTCGGCGGCCAGCACCTGCAGGCGGCGGGCGCGTTCCTCGGCCTGACGGTGGAGGCTGTCGTATTCGGCGCGGACTTCCATGAGCTGCTGACGCAGCTGGCCGAGACCGGACGCTTTGCCTTCCGCTTCGGCGCGCAGTTCGGCGCCGTCGCCGAGTTCGGTGAGGCGTTCCTGCGCGCCGGCCACATGGGCGGCGGCTTCTTCCTGCTCGGCGGTCAACTGCGCGCGGTTCTCATCGAGCGCGTTGATTCGGTTTTGGACGGCGGCGGCTTTCTGGCGCAGTTCGCCCACAGAGTCGCGCGCACGGTTGCGCACATCTTCCGCGCCGCGCACGGTCTGACGGGTGCTCTGCTCGTTGCTTTGCGCGGCGGCGATGGCGTCCTTGGCCTGTTCGGCGGCGGCTTCGGCTTCGGCGAGCACGGCGCCGGAGTTTTCCGTCGCGGCCTGAAGTTCACTCAAACGATTGCGCTGCTTGAGGCGCGTGGCGGCGGCGGACGGCGCGCCCGCGACCGCAACATAGCCGTCCCAGCGGAAGAGATCGCCCGCGGCGGTGACGAGACGTTGACCAGGCTTCAATTGATCCTGAAGCAACGTGCCGGTGTCGGCGTCGTCGACGATGCCGACCTGCGACAGGCGGCGCGCGAGGCGGCCGCCGGCCTTCACGACGCCGGCGAGCGAACGCACGCCGCCCGGAAGAGGATGGTTTTCAGCGAACGCCGGGAGTTCCATCCAGCGCTTCGGGGAGATGTCGTCGCCCGCGGCGGAAAGATCGTCGCCAAGGGCGGCGCCCAATGCAGCTTCATAGCCCGGTTCGACATTCACAGAGTCGATGATCGGGCTCCAATCGCCGCCGGTCTGCGGTTCGGCGAGCAGGTCTTCGAGGGCCGAAGCTTCGGCCGTCAATTTGCCGTGCTCGGCGCTGCGGGCGTGGAGCGCGTTGCGCGCGGCTTCATAAGCGGCTTGGGTTTCAGAACGCTGACGTTCGGCGTCTTCCCAGGCGGCACGCGCCGTTGCCAACGACTCTTCGGCTTCGCTGTAGCGCGCTTCCTCGGCGTCGATCTGCTCCTGCGGCAGCGCTTGAGCCTGCGCGGCTTCGAGCAACTGCATGACGTCGGCGAGGCGGCGCTCGGCACGCTGGCGGCGCATTTCGCCTTCGTTGAGCTGCTGGCGCGCGGCGGCGCGCGCGACATCGGCTTCGGACAGGCGCTTCTGGAGGTGGGTGAGTTCCTCTTCCACCACCTCCACGGCCTTG
The DNA here is from genome assembly GCA_041919675.1 of Rhodospirillaceae bacterium. Taxonomy (GTDB): domain Bacteria; phylum Pseudomonadota; class Alphaproteobacteria; order Rhodospirillales; family Rhodospirillaceae; genus SHVO01. Next base: position 37,800 of record JAYRTJ010000022.1, read on the forward strand.
GCGGCGTTGACGAGGGCAACGCGCGTTGTCTCGCGCTCTTCTTCCTGCGCGGCGATGGCTTCGTTGATTTCCTGCTGCTCGTCCGAGATGCGCGTGAGGGCGGCGTCGGCGTCGGCGAGGCGCGCGGCTTCGCGGTTCAAGTCTTCCTTGATATGCGCAATGCGCATTTCGGCGGCTTCACGGGCGCGGGCGATGCGGGCGAGCTCTTCGTCCAATTTATCGCGGGTAATGACGAGATGCTGCAGGCGCGCGGCGGCTTCGGCTTCGGTGCGGCGTAATGCAGGCATCGCGCTGGCGGCTTCGGCCTGCACGGTGGCGGCATGGGCGGCGATGCCCGTCAGCTCGTTGACCTGGTTTTCCGTATGCTCGAGGCCTTCACGGGCCTTGGCGAGCAGGGTGATCGCCTCTTCGCGCTTGATGGTGAGCACGAGGGCTTCGGCGGTGCGGATGCTGTCCGAGATGGTGCGGTAACGCGCGGCCTGGCGGGCCTGTTTCTTGAGGCCTTCGAGCTGGGCTTCGAGAGCGGTGATGACGTCGTTCAGGCGCGCGAGATTGGTTTCGGCGGCTTTGAGGCGCAGTTCGGCTTCATGGCGGCGGGTGTGAAGACCGGTAATGCCGGCGGCTTCTTCGAGGAGGTGACGGCGCTGGGACGGCTTGCCCTGAATGATCTGGCTGATGCGGCCCTGGCTGACGATGGCGGTGGAGCGGGCGCCGGTCGCGATATCGGCGAACAGGAGTTGCACGTCCTTGGCGCGCACGTCGCGGCCGTTGACGCGGTAGTTGGAGCCTTTCTCGCGCTCGATCCGGCGGCTGACTTCAAGGTCGTCGGTTTCGTTGAACTGCGACGTGGCGCGGCGCTGGCTGTTGTCGAGATGCAGGGACACTTCGGCGATGTTGCGCGCGGGTCTGTCGCGGGTGCCGCCGAAGATGACCTCGTCCATGTCGCCGCCGCGCATCTGCTTGGCGGAAGTCTCGCCCATGACCCACTTCAGGGCCTCGACGAGGTTGGACTTGCCGCAGCCGTTGGGGCCGACGATGCCGGTCAGCCCCGGCTCGATGTGCAGCTCGGTTGCATCGACGAAAGACTTGAAACCGGAAAGCCGGAGTTTAGTGAACGTGACCAAGGTCGCCCCTCTCGAAACATCCGCGCCCCGCGCGCGGTCCTAGAAACTTTTTCTCGTTCTCAGCGGTCCCGAAGGACCCCAGGGTTCAAAACGC
>JAYRTJ010000023.1:0-38943 GCA_041919675.1 Rhodospirillaceae bacterium
ACGCGGCGTCGATTATCTTCTGAACGCGCCGCGAGAAGCCGACGGCCGCTGGGTCGAACCCTGGTATACGGCGGTCGGTTTCCCGCGTGTGTTCTATCTGCGCTATCACGGCTATGCCGCGATCTTCCCGCTCTGGGCGCTGGCCCGGTTCCGCGACCTCAAGGCCAGCAACACCAAGCGGGTCCGTACGGGCATGTAACCCTTACGATTGCCGGCGCGGCGATTCCGACGGGGTCAGCGAACCGATCTTGCAGCGCTCGCCATCGACGATGATGGTGCCGAAGCGGTCGAGCGTTCCGGTCGGACGCGCATCGACGCCGATCCCGTTGGCATAGGGCAGGCCAAAACACGGACCGATCAGATCGGCGCGGTACCACTGACGATTACGCGCCTGGAGAAAGACCGTATCGTCATTGACCGCATGGAAGTCGCGAATGTTGCCGTGATCCGCAAACGGGATCGAAGCTTGCGGACCGACAGGCGCCGGCGCGTAGTCGCCGCCGGCACAGCCGGCGAGGACGGCGGAGAGCGCAGCTGCTGCGATAATTGCACGCATTTGATTGATCTCCTTCAAGTCACTTCGAGCTTGAAAGATATGGACCGGTGGTGGCGCCGGGGTGGTAGGATTGAGGCGGATTCAAGGAATTCGCCATCTCCTTGATCCGCAAATCGAAAACGCTTTAAGGGGAGCGCTTTTTGGCGAGTGTCGGCGTCGTCACGGGCCTGGAATTCGAAGCGGACGTCGTCCGGCGCCATGCGCGTTTCGCGGGCGCCGCGGATCGTGTCCCGGTTGCGGCGGGCCTTGGGCGTGAGCGCGCACGCCGCGCCGCCGAGGATCTGCTTTCGCAAGGAGCGAGCGCGCTCTTAAGTTTCGGCATCGCCGGCGGACTGGCGCCGAATATCGCGTGTGGAACCACGGTGGTCGCCACCGCGATCAGGGCGGAAAATATGGAAACGATCGCTTGCACGCCCGCGTGGACGGCGCGGCTCGCCGAGGCTTTGCAATCGTCCTCGCCTTTCGCGCGAGGCGAGCTGGCCTACGCGCCGGCAATCCTGATCACGCGCCAGGATAAGAGCGCAACCTTCGCGGCCACCCCTGCGCTTGCGGCTGATATGGAAAGTTATGGGGTCGGTGAAGCGGCCCTAAAAGCGGGCGTGCCGTTCGCCGCCGTCCGCGTCGTGGCCGACACGGCCGGCGAGCAGCTTCCCGAAATCGCGCTTCACGCCATGGCGCCCGACGGCTCCTTGAAGCTCATGGAGACCTTCAGCCGTATCGCAAGAAGTCCGGGACAAATAGCGGGGCTCATCCGCTTGGGCCGTTCCACAGCGCGCGCGCGGCGCAGACTAGATAGCGTAGCGGCCCTTGGCGCCCCGAAGGCTTTCTTCAGCGCACCGTGATGTGATCCGGCGCAAGGCCCTGTTCATGCCTTGCCCGCATTTCGCGGAAGGCCGTTTCCAAATCGCGCGCATAGCGCTTGGTGTCAAACAAGGGGTGCGAGGCCGCGTTGCTTACGAGCTTTTCCTTGACCGCCGACAGCGCCAATGGATCGCGCGCAAGAGTGAGCGCGGTCCGCTCGTACGCGACGGTATCGGCCGCAATCAGCTCCGGCATGCCAATCGCCGAGAGCAGACTTGCGGCCACTCGCCCGGCAAAAGCGCACCCGAGGCGCGTGACGACCGGAAGCCCCACCATGAGCGCCTCGCTCGCCGTCGCGTGGGCGTTGTAATAGAAGGTATCAAGGAACACATCCGCGACGCGGTAGCGCGCAAGATAATCGAGTCCGATGGTGCGCGCGGCAAAGATCAGACGGTCCGGAGAGACGCCCCGCTCCTTGGCCTCACGGCGCAGGTTTCGCTTCGCTGTCGGCCCAGGATCGCTCAACCATAAAACGCTGCCGTCGGCAGCCGCGAGGATTCGCATCCAGCTTGCAAAGGCGTCGGGCGTGATCTTGAACGTCGCGTTGAAGCAACAGAACACGAACGCCGTTTCAGGAATGCCGAGTTCCGCGCGCGCCGATAGCCGCGCCGGCACCTGTGCTTTGATATTGTTGGTGACGAGATAGGCATGCGGCATCGTCACGACGCATTCTGAAAACCCGTCATAGTGCTCGGGCGGCGTCACGAAGCGGTCACCGATGATGTAATGGTGGCACGAACTTCCCATCGTCGCCGGATAGCCTAAATAGTTCACCTGGATCGGCGCCGCGCCGGCGGCGAAGATGCCGGGCCGGGACAGCGCCGTGTAGCCGCCGAGGTCGATCGCGATATGCACTTGTTTTTCCCGGGCAAGATGCGCGATCTCGGCATCTTGCATTCCAAGGCAATCGAAAAACCCATCGCAGGCGGCGGCGATCCGGCGCCGCGTGGGCCCGTTGGCATCGCCCCCGAACGAGAAACCAAGAATCTCGAAGTCCGCGCGATCGTGCATTTCGAGCAGACCGACCACCAATTGACCGACCGGATGTTCGTGCAAGTCGGCGGAGAAATAGCCGATGCGGATCTTCCGGCCGACGACACGCACCTGTGAGACAGGAGGCTGCGAGACAGGAGGCTCTGCAACCGGGTTATTCCGGCTGAAATACTGAAGAGCCGCCTTCTTCTGCTGGACCGGTGAGGACGATAGCGCGCTAAGAACAAACGGTTGCGCGGCATATTTGCCCGCATCGATCCCGGCAAGAAGAGCGGCGGCGCGCGTCTCGAATTCGTCCCATTCACAGGACCACAGGCTGAGCAACATCGCTTCGCCGGGAATGAGGTCCATGTCGGGATTGAGCGCCAGCGCGCCCTCGAAATCGGCAAGCGCCCGTTCCGGCTGCTTTGCGCCCACGAACGCAAGGCCCCTCAGCGCGTATGCATTGGCCGAGTCCGGATCGGCCTCCAACGCGCGGTCGCAGGCTGCAATCGCCTCGGCATACCGCTTCAGCGCTTCCAGCGCCCGCGCGCGAACGAACAGCGCATCGAAAGACGATGGATCGAGACCGAGCGCCCGGTCAGCCGCGGCCAAGGCTTCCAGCGGCAAGCGGCGGTCGAGGAGAAGGCTGGCCTCGACGACCCGATCGTTCACGGCCGCCGGGGACAAACGGCCTTCCCGTTTCGCAAGCGCCGCGGCCAAGTTGTCGCGGCCCGCCGCGGAGTCCGGATCGAGAGCAAGCGCACGGCGCGCACTGATGGCCGCGTCCTCATATCGGCCAAGCGCGAGCAAGGCGGCGGCACGGTTCGCGTGCCCGGCCGCGAAGTCCGGCACGAGCGCGATGACACGATCGAATCTTTCAAGCGCTTGCGGATAGAGCTTACGCCCGAGATCGACAACGGCGCGCAAGTTCAACGTGTCGGGGTGATCCGCATAGACCGCGAGAATTCGGTCATAGAGGGCGGCGGCTTCGTCAAGCCGTCCCGCCTGATGATGGCCGACGGCTTGATCAAAAACGGCGTTTGGATCCATACCGCCGTTAGCCGACTTTCGCGCGGCGCGGCTCTTCATGCAGATCCTTCACAAAGGTCTGGACCTGCTTTTCGAACACGTACTCGGCGGAGCGTTGTTTATCGAGCGGGATTTCCGGAGCCATCGGGCCTTCGGTATCCACGCCCTTCAGGAACACTTTGAGCGCCTTCAGCGGACGGTTGACGGTATCGACCACCGAGGTGGGCTCAAAACCGCAGTGAACCATGCAGTTGGCGCACTTCTCGTACTTGCCGACGCCGTATTGATCCCACGGCGTGGTTTCCATCAGCTCCGTGAAGCTCTTTGCGTAGCCTTCGCCGACCAGATAACACGGCCGCTGCCAGCCGAAGACATTGCGCGTCGGGTTGCCCCAGGGCGTGCATTCGTAGGTCTGATTGCCCGCCAGGAAGTCGAGATACATGCTCGACTGATTGAATTTCCAATTCCGGCCATTGGTCTTGCCGAGACGGAAGATCGAGCGGAAAAGTTCTTTGGTCTGGCGGCGCGACAGGAAGTGATCCTGAACCGGCGCGCGTTCATAGGCATAACCCGGAGAAACGGTCACGCCTTCCACGCCCAGCGTCGCGACATAGTCGAAGAATTCCGCCACGCGCGCGGGAACGGCGTTCGAGTTGAAGAGCGTGCAATTGACCGTCACGCGGAAACCCCGCGAGACGGCTTCTTTAATCGCCTCCACGGCGCGCTCGAACACGCCTTCCTGCGAAACCGCGTGGTCATGCTCTTCCTTCAGGCCGTCGAGATGGACCGAGAAGGTCAGATACGGGCTGGGCGTGAACTGATCGATCTTCTTTTTCAGAAGCAGGGCGTTGGTGCACAGATAGACGAACTTCTTGCGGGCCACGAGGCCCTCGACGATCTCCTTGATCTCCTTGTGCAGGAGGGGCTCGCCGCCCGGGATCGACACCACCGGCGCGCCGCACTCTTCCGCCGCCTGGAAACATTCTTCCGGCGACAGGCGCTTGTTCAGGATCGAGTCCGGATAATCGATCTTGCCGCAGCCGTTGCACGCCAAATTGCAGCGGAACAAGGGCTCGAGCATGAGCACCAGGGGATAGCGCGCGTTGCCGCGCAGCTTCTGCTTAAGGATATACGCGCCGACACGAACGGCCTGAATCAACGGAACGCCCAAAGGAGACTCCTACGACGCGATCTGCATATCGCGCAGCTGCTGCGGCAGTTTGAAAACGATGTTCTCGGTGACGCCGTCGAGCGGTTCGACCTCGACGTCCCCGAACGTGCGAAGTTTAGCGATCAACTCGTCCACCAGCGCCTCCGGCGCGGACGCGCCCGCGGTGACGCCGACGACGTTCTTTCCGTCCAGCCACTTCGGATCGAGCGCGCCGGCGTCATCGATCAAGTAGCTGGGGATATCCATGTCCTCGCCCAGATCGCGCAGGCGATTGGAATTGGAGCTGTTCTTGGCGCCGAGCACCAGGATTACGTCCGAGCGGCGCGCGAGTTCGCGCACGGCCTGCTGACGGTTCTGGGTCGCGTAGCAAATATCCTTCACGTCGGGCCCTTCGATGGCCGGGAAGCGCGTCTTGAGGACGGTGATGATATCGCGGGTATCGTCGACCGAGAGCGTGGTCTGCGTGACGTAGGCGAGCTTCGTGCCTTCGGCGATGTCGAGTTTCATCGCTTCGTCGACAGAACCGATGAGATGCACTTTGCCGTCGATCTGGCCGAGAGTGCCTTCCACTTCGATATGGCCGGCGTGACCGATCAGAATCACTTCGTACCCGCCCTTGGAATAACGCTGGCCCTGCGCATGGACCTTGGCCACCAGCGGGCAGGTCGCGTCGAGGATGTCGAGGCTGCGGCCTTGCGCATCCTTCACGACCGCGCGCGACACGCCATGCGCGGAGAACACGGTGACGGCGCCCGCCGGAATGTCGGCGATCTCGTCGACGAACACCGCGCCCTTGGCCCGGAGGTCGTCGACCACGCGTTTATTGTGAACGATCTCGTGGCGCACGTAGACCGGCGGGCCGAACTTCTTCAGCGCCAGTTCCACGATATCCACGGCTCGCACGACGCCGGCGCAAAAGCCCCGCGGCTGTGCCAGTAACACCTTCATAAAAGCGCGCCTCGCGATTGATTTGGCGGTTAATTATACCTTGGCCGAAGCACGGCCAAGCCGAACTCGCGGCTTTCCCGGCGACCCGCCCCGCCCAAGCGCGCCAAAAAAGCCTTCTGTTGCAAGAAAATAGTGTTTTTCCAAATACTTGTCGATCAATATGTGGCTCATGCAACGCATTGCAATCTTAGCGATAAGCTGTTGGTCCGGCTTCCTGGTCATGGGCTTCGAGATGCTGAGCGGGCGAATTCTGGCCCCCACGTTCGGCAGCAGCATCTACGTCTGGGGCGCCATCATTACGGTCTTCATGCTGGCCCTGTCCCTGGGCTACCTGCTCGGCGGGCGGTTCTCCATGAAACACCCCAGCATGGGCAAGCTGTGCCTGATCCATGCCGCCGCCGGCGCGATGCTGCTGCCGGTGCTTGTCTTCGAAATCCCTGTTCTGGATGGAATTTTCGCGATTACGCAAGATCCGCGCCTTGGCTCCTTGATCGCCAGCGTCATCTTGTTCTTCGCACCGGCGGTGCTCTCGGGGATGGTGACACCCTACGCGGTGCGGCTTCTGGTCGAGGACGCCCACGCGGCGGGCTTCTATGCCGGCCTGCAATACTTTTTCTCCACTTTCTTCAGCGCCGCGGGCACACTTCTGACATCGTTCTGGTTTGTCCTATTGTTCGACGTCGATCAAATCCTGCTCCTGCTCTTTGGGATCACGCAGGCGGTCGCGCTTACGGCTTTCCTCCTCTCGCGCAAAAGGGTCTGACATGGTTTCGCGCCGTCCTCTCGGTTTGCTGGCACTGATGTGCGCGCTTACCGCCGCGTTGCCGGCCGCGGCCGCCCAGATCCACTCGGAACGCTCGCTTTACCGCAACTTGTTCGTGGTCGAGGACAACGGCCTGCGCTGTCTGACCTTCCGCCGCGCCGTCGCCACCGAGCGCCAGACCTGCCAGCGCACCGCGGAGCCCGACCACCTCGTCTTCCCTTACACGCGCATGATGCTGGGCTCGCTGCTGGTGAAACCGGACCCCAAGCGCGTGCTGGTCGTCGGCCTTGGCGGCGGGACGTTGCCGATGGCCCTGCGCCAGATGTTCCCGGACATCGACATCGATGTGGTGGAGATCGACCCGGCCGTGACCCGCGTGGCCGAGAAATTCTTCGGCTTCAAGCGCGATGCGAAGCTCAACGTGCATGAAGAAGACGGCCGCGTCTTTGTGAAGAAAGCCATCCGCGCCGGCACCAAATACGACATCATCATGCTCGACGCCTTCGAGGACGAGTACATCCCCGAACATATGTCGACCAAGGAATTCCTGCTCGAAGTGAAAAGCGTCATAACGCCCGACGGCGTGGTGGCCGCAAACACCTTTTCCAGCAATCGCCTGTATCCGTACGAGTCCGCGACCTACGAAAGCGTGTTCGGCCCTTTCTACAATCTCAAACTCGGCAACCGCATCATCTACGCCCAACCGAACAAGCTGGTGGATCGCGCCACGCTGGAAGCCAACGCGAAGAAATTCGAAGCGCAGTTCGATAAACGCGGCTTCAAGCCCGAATGGCTGCTTGAAATGGCGACCAGCGAACGCGATTGGGATAAGAACACGCGCATCCTGACCGATCAGTTCTCGCCGTCGAACATTCTGAATTCGCGCTAAAAAGACCCATGACCGAAGCCGAACTCTGCCCGCGCTGCGGCAAACCCGCGGTCCTCTGCGTTTGCGAGGGTATTGCGCCGATCAACAACAAGCTGCACCTGTTGATCCTGCAGCATCCGCAGGAACAGGACGTCGAACTTGGCACCGCGCGCCTGACGGCGCTGCATTTCAAGAAGGCCTCGGTAAAAGTCGGACTCTCCTGGCCCAGCCTTGCGAAAGCCTTGGGGGAACCCGCGGATCCAAAACGCTGGGCCGTCCTGTATTTGGGTTCGGCGCAGCCCGCCACATTCCCGCCCGGCCGTACGGTCGTCGCGCTCAACAAAAAAGGCGATCCGGTTCCCGACCAGGACGAAGCCCTGAAGAACCTGCAAGGCGTGATCGTGCTCGACGGCACCTGGGCGCAGGCGAAGACCTTATGGTGGCGTAACGCATGGCTCTTGAAAGCCCGGCGTATTGCCCTGAAACCAAACCGCCCCTCGCGCTACGGCAACCTGCGCCGTGAAGCGCGCAAGGAGGCGATCTCGTCCCTCGAGGCGACCGCGCTCCTCATGAGCACGCTCGAAAACAATCCAGTGATCTCCGAAGTGCTCCATGCCAGTTTCGAAAAGCTGCTGACCAAGTTTCGCCAGCAGAAAGCCGGTTAACGGGAGAGCGCGGCCTTCGCCTTGTCGTAGGCGTCCCGCGCTTCCTTGTTCCGGCCTTTGTCGGCCCGCGCGTGCGCCGGATCGATGGGCACCCCGAGCGCCTTCTCGAGATAGGGCAACGCCTCTTTCGGCCGCTTCCGCTGCAGCAGAAAATCCCCGTAGAAATAATTCGCTTCGCGCCCGTCGCGGTCGTGAGCGAGGGCCTGCTTGAGATGCGCTTCGGCCTTGCTGTTACTGCCGAAAGAAATCGGCCAGCCGGGGACCTCATAATAAAGCGAACCGAGATTGGCATGCACGGCGCCGTTCAGCGCCGCGCCGTCGATCTTCCCGGCCGCCTCGAGAAGCTCGCGCGCGCTGCGCAGCGCGCTCAGGGAGGCGGTGTTGCTATGGACTTCAGCTTCGAGAATGTAGATGAGGGCTTCCCAGATCATGGGTTCCGCCCGGCCGGGATAGCGCTGCGCGAGCCCCGCGGCCTCCAGATGCAACGCCTGCACATTTTTCAGGCGCTGGGCTTTGTCGGTCATCTCATACTTGGTGAGCGCCCAGCGGTCCTCAAGCGCGGCCATATCCCGCTGAAGACCGGCATCGGCTGCAAAAACCGCATGCGACACAAAAAGCAATGAAGCGATCAGAAAAGAACGCACGTAAGCTCCCGGCATAATGCACGGCATGCTAAACAGAAGGATCGGAAAGCGGAAGGCCAGGTCATGAATACACGCGCCAACCATGACTTCTACGAGTCCCTGACGCCGATGCCGTCGGCCTCCATGGTCTTCGATGCCAGCCGTTACGCACAGGCGCCGGACGATTGGTTTATCGCCTGCTCGGATATCAGAGGCTCGACCGAGGCCGTGGCCTCGGGTCGCCACTCAGATGTGAATTTCTCGGCCGCCGCGATGATCTCCGCCCTCAGCAATCTCGCGGGCACGATCCCGTATCAATTCGGCGGCGACGGCGCGGTGGCGCTGATACCGCCCGGATTCGCCGATGAAGCACGCAAGGTTCTCGCGCGCACACGCACTTTTGCGAAGCGCGAGTTCAAGCTGGACCTGCGCGTGGGTTTCGTGTCGGTGCGCGATCTTACCGAACGCAAATGCGAGGTGCTGGTCGGCCGTTACGAGCCCTCCCCCGGCAACGCCTATGCCGTCTTCCAAGGCAGCGGCGTCGAGGAGTTGGAGCAAGCCGTGAAAGCGCGCAGCGCCGACACCTCTCTCACCGGCCTCGCCATGGTGCGCGACGACGAAGACGATGGCGAACCGCCCGATCTCACCGGCCTGTCCTGCCGGTGGCAGCCTTTAAAGTCCACGCGCGGAAAGATGGTCTCGCTCGTGATCCGCGGCGGCGATCATGGGCAATTGCATCAAAGCCTCCACAAACTCACCGGCGTGGACTCGCTCAAAGCCGCTTCATTCGGCGCACTTGTCGATAAGTGGCCGGCAAAGGGAATTATACGCGAGGCCAAGGCGCTCCATGGCAAGTGGCCCGTGCCTCTGCTTGTGACCTGGATCGCGCTGAAGTCATTGATCCTATCGGCGTTCTATAAATACGACTGGTCGCTCGGCGCATGGCTGCCGAGCAGATACAAGCGCGAGATCGCCGAAAACGCCGTCGACTTCGCGCGTTCGGGCGCCGGCCTGGCCCTCGTGTTCGATTGCCCCGCCGACCGCATCGATTTGGTTCGCGCTTTCATGGATGAACGGCAGGCAAAAGGCGAACTGCACTACGGAATGCACATCTCCGATCACGCCGTGATGACATGTTTCGTCACCTCGCCGTCGCAGAACGAACACGTGCATTTCATCGACGGCGGCGACGGCGGCTACACCACGGCGGCCACGCACCTCAAAGCCCAACTGAAAAAAGCATCGGCAGCCTGACGTGGAAACCGCGCCTTGGGGAACCCGGCGCAGGCCCCTTCGTTGACTCCCCACATACGCGTCATTCACTTGCTACATGTAGGGTTTTCGAATGGTTGCACGTCCCATATGGCAGGGCCATCTGCGTCTCTCGCTGGTCACCTGCCCCGTCGCCCTTTTCAATGCCACCACCACAACCAACGATGTTTCCTTCAATCTCCTCCACAAGGAGACGCACCGGCGCATCAAGATGGTGCCGACCGAACCGGAGTTGGGACCCGTCGAGCGTGCCGATCTGGTCAAGGGCTACGAATTCAAACCTGGTCAGTATGTGATCGTGACGCCCAAGGAAATCGAGGCGGTGCGGCTGCCCTCCACCAAGACCATCGATATCGAGCAGTTCGTCGAAGCCTCCGACATCGACCGGATCTTCTGGGACAATCCCTATTACCTCGTGCCCCAGGGCGATGAGGAAACGCGCGCCTACGGTGTCATCCAGGAAGCCATGGCGGATACAGGCAAGGTCGCATTGGGCCGCCTGGTGATGCACAACCGCGAGCGGATCGTGGCCATCGAACCGCGTGGGCGCGGCCTGCTGCTCACGACCTTGCGCGCCTATGACGAGATCCGCAGCGAAAAGGATTTCTTTGGCGACATCCCGGCCGCGAAGCCGGACAAGCAGATGCTCGATATCGCCGAGAAGATCATCGACCAGCAGGCGGGCCCCTTCAAACCGCAGCAGTTCGTCGACCGCTATGAGGACGCCTTGCGCGATCTCATCAAGCAGAAGCAAAAGGGCAAGCCGATCATCGCCGAGGAACCGCCCGAGGATACCAAAGTGATAGATCTCATGGACGCGCTCAAGAAAAGCCTCGCGAGCGAAGGCAAACGGGGCACGCATGCGAAACGCGTGCTGCATAAGCAGACGGGAACGAAGCATCTGACGGCCGCCAAGAGCCGCCCAAAAAAGCGCGCCGGCGCCCGTCATTAGGCCGTGCCGGCCGGTGACGCACCGGGCCCGATTGACTCTCCTCCATTTTGCCAATTTGATACCGCCCTGGGGATGAACCCCACCGCTTCAGCGGTTCTCATCAGGGAGGAACATCATGCGCACGGTATTCGCGGCGGCCTTTTTGGCCTCCGGGCTCGCGTTCTCGGCAGCGGCGGTCGCGCAAGGCGCGCCGGATTTCAGCAAGGTCGAAATCGTCGCCCAGGATCTCGGCAACAAGACCTACATGCTGACCGGCCAGGGTGGAAACATCACCGTGGCCGTCGGTGACGACGGCATCCTGATGGTGGACACCCAGTTCGCCCCGCTGCACGACAAGATCAAGGCGGCCATCGCGAAGATTTCTCCATTGCCGATCAAATATGCCGCCATCACGCATTATCACGGCGACCACACCGGCGGCATCGCGCCGTTTGTGAAGGACGGCGTGACCGTGATCGCGCATCCGAACATCAAAAAGCGCCTGTCGGAAGGCACCACCAACGCCCTCACCGGCGCGAAGACCGCGCCCGTGGCCGCCGATGCGCTGCCGACGCAGACCTATACCGGCGAAAAGAACGCGATGGCCGTGAAAGGCCGCACGGCCCAGATCGTGCATCAGCCGAACGCCCACACCGACGGCGACAGCGCGGTCTATTTCGCCGACGCCAACGTGCTCGCCACCGGCGACATCGTCAGCATCGGCAACCGTTATCCGAACATCGACGTCGGCGTGAACGGCAACATCAAGGGCATGGTCGCGGCCGTCGACAATTACATCAAGATGTCCAACGACCAGACCAAGGTCGTGCCCGGACACGGCACGCTGATGAGCAAGGCAGACCTCGTCGCCTATCGCAATCTGCTGGCCACCGCGCAGGACCGCGTCGCGAAGCTGATCAAGGAGGGCAAAAGCGAGGACGACGTCGTCGCCGCGAAACCGATCCAGGATCTGGAAAAGACCGCCGGCGCCAACGAACAGGCGACCGCCAACTTCCTGCGTTTGATCTACAAGTCGCTGAAAGCCTAAGTCCTTCGTGGCCGATCCCGTTAAAGACTTACTGTCTCTTGCGACAGCGACCCCGGATCCGCGTCTGGTCTCCAATTGGATCAGCGCGTATCTGGGGAAACGCCCGCTTGAGTCGAAACGCGAAATCCTGCGCAAGCTCGATGCCGCGTTCGCGGTCCGCGAGGCCAACGCGCACGAAAAGCGCGCCGCCGGCATGATCCGGCGCTGCGTGCAAAAAGTCGGCGAGAATTTGAAGGCTTAGGCGCCGGCTATCGGGATGCTCTCTTACGGGCGGCGCTCTTGCGGGAGGCGGTCTTCTTACCGCCGCCGTCCCTGGCGTTCACCGTCGCCCAGGCGCGGGACTCGGCTTCCTTATGGCTCACGCCTTTCTTCTCGTAGCCTTCCTCGATGTGTTCGGCCTGGCGTTTCTGTTTGTTCGAATAGCTGGATTTGTCGCCGCGCGGCATGGGGACTCCTGAAGCTGGTGATGCTGCAAGCCCAACGGTTCCTCCGCATGGAAGTTCCAATGTTTGCAGGCCTTTGCCCCTCTCCCTTGACTCTCGAGGTCATAAGAACAAAACTAGAACAAACCAGAGGAATAAAAATGGACGCACACCATGGACACCGGCAGAAAAACTGCCGTTCTCAAGGACTTACGGGAACATATCCACCGCCTTGAACGGCTCGAGGGCCCGGCGCGCCGCAGCGCCGTCAAAGCCCTGCCGTTCGGTATTCCCGCCCTCGACGGCCTGTGGCCCGAAGGCGGTTTACCGACATCGGCCCTGCATGAAGTGAACAGCGTGAACGCGGCGGGTTTCGCCGCCGCCAGCGCCTTTGCCGCCGCCAGCGCCGGTCGTCTCGGCAAATACGTGCTGTGGTGCACCACGGCGCCCGATTTCTACGCGCCGGGGCTGGCGCAGATGGGCCTTCCGGTCTCGCGTCTCATCGTGGTGCGGGCGCGTTCGGAAAAAGAGGTGCTGGCGGTGATGGAAGAAGCGCTGCGCCATGCGTCCCTCGGCTGTGTGATCGGCGAAACGCCGCGCCTGACGCTGACGACCAGCCGGCGCCTGGCGCTTGCGGCCGAAAGCGGCGCGACCATGGCCTTCACCTTGCGACGGCGGCGCAAGGACAGCACGCTGGAACCGATCGCGGCGGCGAGCCGCTGGCGGATCGATGCGGCGCCGTCCTCCCCTCACCCCATCGCGCAATCGGGACGGGGCCGGTGGACACTTGAATTGCTGCGCTCGCGCAGTGGAGCGACTGGATCTTGGAACGTGGAAGTCCCCGATGCGCAGGGTTATCTGCATCTTCCTTCCGCATTGGCCGATGGAAGCGCGGCTGCGCCGTTTGAGCGGCGAAGCGAACGCCGCGCTGGCTGACAAGCCGATCGTCATCGCCAATCTGGAGGATCAAAATCGGCTCGTGCTGGCGGTGAACGGCGCGGCGGCGGCGGACGGCATTACCCCCGGCCTCGCGCTCGCCCATGCCCGCGCGGTGCAGCCGGGCGTGGTGGCCCTGCCCGCACAGCCGCTGGATGACGCACGCGCGCTGGAACGTCTCGCCGCATGGTGCCTGCGCTACAGCCCTCTCGTCTCCGCCTGTTCCCCCGACAGCATCTGGATCGACGCCACCGGCGCGGCACATCTGTTCGGCGGCGAGGAAAAGATGCTGCAGACCATTCAGGCCGCCATGGCGGGACATGGATTGACGGCGCGCGTGGCCATGGCGGCAAGCCCCGGCGCGGCCTGGGCGCTGGCGCATTTTTACCCTCACGCAATCATCGTCTCCTGCGCACCGGCGGATTTGAATACCCTGCCGGTCATGGCGCTGCGCATCAGCCTCGCGACCGGGCGCAGCCTATGGCGCGTGGGTCTCAAGACCGTTGCCGACCTGCGGCACATCCCGCGCGCGGCCCTGCCCCGGCGCTTTGGCAAAGACGTGCTCCTGCGCCTCGATCAGGCCCTGGGCCAGGCCCCAGAAGCCATTGACGCGGTGCTGCCGCCCGCCGCGAAACGCAAGCGTCTCGTCTTCGCCGAACCCATCGGCACGGCGGACGATTTGAAACGCACCATCGGACTCCTCGCGCCGCCGCTGTGCGCCGAACTTGAGAAAAGCCAGGAAGGCGCGCGCAAACTCGATCTCCTGTTTTTCCGCACGGACAACCGTGTGGAAAGCATCCGTCTCGCGCTGGCGCGGCCCTCCCGCAACCCCGCTCATTTCATCAAGCTTCTGAGCGACAAGATCGAAACGGTGGATCCCGGTTTCGGGATCGATACCGCCGTGTTGACGGCCTGGCGCACAGAACCCTTGTTCCCGCATCAAATCGACGCCGACAGCGGCGTGAACGGGGCCGGCGATCCTTCCGATCTGGTGGACTCGCTGGCCAATCAGGTCGGTGCGCGCAATGTCTATTGCATCGCTTCACATGCCAGCGACATTCCGGAGCGGGCGATGAGGCCTGCCGATCCCTCCAGTTCCCATTTGGCTTCGTGGCCCGCCAATCTTCCGCGTCCTGTCCGCCTGTTCTCGCCACCGGAACCGGTGGAGGTCATGGCGATGTTGCCGGACCACCCCCCAGCGCGATTCACCTGGCGGGGCGAAGGTCACGCGATCAAGCGCGCCGACGGTCCGGAACGCGTGTATGGCGAATGGTGGCAAGCCCAACGCGAACAGGGTGAAGTGCGCGACTATTTCCGCGTCGAGGATGAAGAGGGCGAGCGGTTCTGGCTGTACCGGGAGAACCGGATGACGGAGGGGCAAACCTACCGCTGGTATGTGCATGGGGTGTTTGCGTGAGAGGAACAACAAACATCCATGTCATTCCGGCCTTCGCCGGAATGACACAGGAGTTGGATGAGAAAGTGAGGTTTCTATGACCTACATCGATCTTCAGGTCACGACCAACTACTCCTTCCTGCGCGGCGCGTCGTTTCCCAGGGAGATGGTGGCCGCGGCGGCGGTGCTGGGGCATGAAACCGTGGCCATCACCGACCGCAATACGCTGGCGGGCATCGTCAAAGCCTACGACGCGGTCAAAACCGTCAACGAACAACAGAAAACACAAATCAAACTGGTGACCGGCTGCCGCCTGGACCTGACGAGCGGCGAGAGCCTGTTGTGTTATCCGCAGGACCGCGCGGCTTATAGCCGGCTGGTGCGGCTTCTGACCGTGGGCAAGCGGCGGGCGGAGAAAGGCCAATGCCACCTCACCTATGACGATGTGGTGGAGTACGGCGAAGGCCAGCTTTTGATCGCGCTCGGGGACCACGCGAACGAAGCCTTGCGCGGCTTTCTTCAAAAACTGCGCAGCGACTTTCGCGACCGGTCGTATATGGCGCTCACGCGCCGCTTCCGGCCCAACGAAGTCCAGCGCCTTTCAGATCTCGCGGCCCTCGCCGCCGATTGCCGCGTACAAACCGTGGCGACGAACGATGTCCTCTACCATGCGCCAGAGCGCCGCATGCTGCAGGATGTCGTGACGTGCATTCGATTGGGAAGACCGATCGATGAACTCGGCCATGACCGCGAATGGTCGGCGGACCGGTTCTTCAAACCGCCGGCGGAAATGACGCGGCTGTTCAAGCTTCACCCCGAGGCGGTTGAGCGCACGGCGGAAATCGCCGCGCGCTGTAGGTTCGCCCTGGATCAGCTCAAATACCAGTATCCGGATGAAAACCTGTTTCCCGGCTTCACGGCTCAAGAAGGGCTGGAGCAGGAAACGTGGAAAGGCGCGGCGTTCAGATATCCGGACGGCATTCCTGAAAAAGTCCAAGAAAAGGTCAAAGGCGAGCTGAAAATCATCGCCGAACTCGGTTATGCGCCATATTTCCTGACCGTCTGGCGGATCGTGCAGTACGCACGTTCTATCGGAATCCTCTGCCAGGGGCGCGGCAGCGCCGCCAATTCCGCGGTGTGTTATTGCCTGCGCATCACCGAAATCAACCCCATGCAGCGCACGCTGCTGTTTGAGCGCTTCGTCAGCGCCAGCCGCAATGAGCCGCCGGACATCGACGTGGACTTCGAGCATGAGCGGCGCGAAGAGGTAATCCAGTGGATTTACAAAACCTATGGCCGCGAACGCGCCGCACTGACGGCCACCGTGATTCATTACCGGTCGCGCCGCGCGGTGCGTGAAGTCGCTAAAGCCTTGGATCTGCCTGAAGACACGGCCGCCGTTCTGGCAAAATCCGTCTGGGGCTGGAGTGAAGAAGGAATTCCGGAGTCCCAGGCCCGCAACCTAGGACTCGATCCCACCGACTACCGGCTCAAGCTTCTGCTCCACCTGTCGCAGGAGATCACCGGGTTCCCTCGCCATCTGTCGCAACATCCCGGCGGATTCGTCATCACCCAGGAACGGCTGGACGATCTGGTGCCCATCGAGAACGCCACCATGGAAGACCGCACGGTCATCGAATGGGACAAGGACGACATCGAACTCCTGCACATGATGAAAGTCGATGTTCTGGGCCTCGGGATGCTCGGCTGCCTGAGGCGCGCGTTCGATCTTCTCAGCGAGCACAAGGGACTTGCGTACACCGTCGATACGCTGCCGAAAGAAGATCCTGCGGTTTATGACATGTTGTGCGAGGCCGACAGCATCGGCGTATTCCAGGTGGAAAGCCGCGCGCAGATGAGCATGCTGCCGCGCCTGCGGCCGCGCAACCTCAACGACCTCGTGATTGAGGTCGCCATCGTGCGTCCCGGCCCCATTCAGGGCGACATGGTGCATCCCTACTTGCGCCGGCGTGAGGGCAAGGAAAAAGCCACCTACCATAAAGAGGAATTGCGCGAAGTCCTGAAGAGTACGCTGGGGGTGCCTCTGTTCCAGGAGCAGGCGATGCAGATCGCGATTGTCGGCGCTGGATTCTCCGCCAATGACGCCGATCTCCTCCGCCGCGCGATGGCCACCTTCCGCAACGACGGCAACCTCCAGATCTTCCGGGAAAAGTTCATCAAAGGCATGGTGGAAAGGGAGTATCCCCTGGATTTCGCCCAGCGCTGCTTCAGCCAGATCGAGGGTTTCGGGACTTATGGTTTCCCTGAAAGCCACGCGGCGTCCTTCGCCCTCCTGGTTTACGCCTCCGCCTACATCAAGTGCCGCCATCCGGAAGTGTTCCTGTGCGCGATCTTGAATGCGCAACCCATGGGCTTTTATGCGCCGGCGCAACTGATCCGCGATGCGCTGGATCATGATGTGAAGGTGCTGCCCGTCGACATCAACGCAAGCCGTTGGGACTGCACGCTGGAATGGCAGGAGCAAGGGGTGTTCGCGGTGCGCCTCGGCTTCCGGATGGTGCCGGCGGCCGCCAATGAGATCATGGCGAAAATCCCATGCCCCGAGACTCCTTATGAGAACATCGAGGATGTCTGGCGCCGCACCGGCGTTCCGGCGGCGCAACTGGAGAAGCTTGCCGAGGCCGATGCTTTCGCGAGCTTAGGCTATAACCGGCGCGAAGCGCTGTGGATCGTGAAATCCTTGAGCGATATCCCGTTGCCCCTGTTCATGGCCGCCGACCAGGCGGAAGGCTTCGACCGTCCGGAGACCGTGGAAGAGCGCGTGGCCCTAAGATCCCTGACCGCCGCCGGAGAAGTAATCGAGGACTATGCGATCCTGGCCTTCTCGCTGCGCGCCCATCCCTTATCGCTGGTGCGCGGCGAACTGACCCGTCAAAGATGGAAATCGATGGCGGACCTGAGGCGCCTGAAGGACGGCGACCGCGTCAGGATCGCGGGGCTGGTTCTTGTACGCCAGCGCCCCGGCACCGCCAGCGGCATCGTGTTCATCACCCTGGAGGACGAAACAGGCGTGGGCAATCTGGTGGTCTGGTCGACAGTCTTCGACACGTACCGAAGCACCATCATGACCGCCGATATCCTTGGCTGCGTTGGGCGCGTGCAACGCGAGGGCGAGATCATCCATGTGGTGGCCGACAGCCTTTATAGCCTCAACGACATGCTCACCAGCGTGAGCAAGGACGGGCGGAAGGTCGAGATCACCCAGCGCGATACCTATGGAACCCTCACCGCAGACCCCCGCGAGATGCGGTTCCACAGCCGTGATTTCCATTAGATTAGAGCGCCACCAAGGTTTTGATGGTTTTTTCAGTGATGCTTTGCTTGCTGGTCAGCATCGCTTTCCAGGGATTCTCGAATCCCTTCGCGACCCTAATCATCACCCTTTCCATTGCAAAATCCTGCGGTCTGGCGCCGCCCTCCAACTCGTCCCACGACAAGGGGGTCGCGATCAACGCGCCGGCGCGCGCACGGGTCGAATAGGGAGCGATGGCCGTGGCCCCCCGGCCATTGCGGAGATAATCGACGAATATTTTCCCCTCCCGCTTCTTCTTGGACATGTTGATCAAATACATATCCGGATCGGTGGCGGCGAACTTGTCCGCCACCATGCGGGTGAGCTCCTTCACCGCCTCCCATTCCAGGAGCGGCTTGAAGGGCACCACCACATGGAGCCCCTTCCCACCCGTCATCTTCACGAAACTCTCGAGGCCGAGATCCTTGAGGAAGTCCCGCATATCGACGGCGGCTTTCATCACCTTCGGCCACTTCACCGCCGGGTCGGGATCGAAATCGAACACGGCCATATCGGGCTGTTCGATCTTCCTGTAGTGCGAACCCCAGCAATGGATCTCGAGCACGCCGCGCTGGACCAAAGAGACGAGCCCTTCGGCGGACTCGATCAGCAGCACCGTATCCTTATGCCGACCGCCCTGCGGCGCCTCGCGGATCGCGTCGGGAAGCCCGGCGCCCGCATGTTTCTGGAAAAAGCAGGCGGGGCCGACACCGTCCGGGCAGCGCACAAGCGCCAGCGGCCGGCCGGCGACGTGGGGGAGCATCGCATCGGCGACGGCAACGTAATATTCGGCGACCTCGATCTTGGTGATTTTCTTATCGGGAAAGATCGTGCGGTCGGGATGCGATATCCGGATACCGAGCACTTCGGGACGGCCCTCGCCACCCCTCCCGGCGGCGGCCTTGCGAGATGCGGCCTTCTTCGGGGCTGTCTTGGCGAGTGCGGTCTCCACGGCTTTCACCTTTTCCGGTTTGACGTCCTTGGGTGCCTTGTCCTCGCGCAGGCCTTGAAAGGCGGCATGACGGAGAATGCGATCTCCGGTCCATGCCCCGAACTCGACTTCGGCGACGAGCTTGGGATCCACCCAAATTGAACCACGGCGTACATCGCGGGGAATTTGCGCAAACGGCGGATCGCCGCGCGCGAGCTTGGACAGCTTGCGAAAGAGTTTCGCCGCCATGGCGTTGGTGTATCCCGTGCCGACTTTGCCGACATAGACCAAACGCCCGTCGACATATTCGCCCATGAGCAGCGCTCCAATCGACGTTTTCGAAACCGCCGACGGGGCGAAGCCGCCGATGACGAATTCCTGCCGCTCGACGACCTTGATCTTGAGCCAGCTTTGACCCCGCCCAGGCGCATAGGGCGCATCGGTTTGCTTGGAAATGATGCCCTCGACCTTCATCCCCGCCGCCGCCTTGAAAAACCGCGGGCCGTCGCCATGTTGATGATCGCTGTAGAGCAGACGGTTGTAAGCGCCCGCCGCAAGGAGCTTGCGTAACTGCTCCTTGCGGTCGATGAGCGGGCGGCGTCGCCAATCTTCGCCGTCGAGAAACAGGAGATCGAAGAGATAAAAGACGAGCCGGCCCCTAGCGGTTGCGAACCAATTCTGGAGGCCCGCGAAATCGCTGATGCCCCTGTCACCGATGACGACGGCTTCACCATCGAGATACGCGTTCTCCACGTTCAGGGCACGGAGTTCGCCGAGGAGCGGCTCAAACTTCTTCGTCCAGTCCTGGCCCCGGCGCGTCAACAACCGCACATCCGCGCCTTCACGGCGCGCATGAAGGCGATAGCCATCGAACTTGATCTCGTGAAGCCAACCCTCACCCGCCGGCGGCCGATCAACTCGCGTGGTGAGTTGCGGCTCTATGAACCCGGGCGGCGCTTTGAAGTTTTTTTTTGAGCCTTTTTGGCGCGCTCGGAGATCCAGACATCCCTGGTGCTTTCGGCGATATGCTTCATATCGCGGCCGGACTTCACGCTTGCGTCTTGCTCAAGCAGCGCATCCGGTTCGCCCGGCCTGGCGTATTCGTCTTTGTCCTTGATGAGGAGCCAGGCGGGATTGCGCTCCTTGGGCCTCGGTTTCATGCGCACCAGCGCCCATTGCCCATGCATCTTGTCGCCGTTCAGCATGAACTTCATGCGGCCCGCGCGGTACGTCTTCCGCGCGTCGCCAATGGGTTTCCAGGTGCCGCGATCCCACAGCATCACGGTCCCGCCGCCGTACTGGCCCTTCGGAATGATTCCTTCAAAGCCGCCGTAAGCCAGAGGATGGTCTTCCGTCTGCATGGCGAGGCGCTTCACCGCAGGGTCAACGCTCGGCCCCTTCGCCACCGCCCAACTACGCAGCACGCCGTCCATCTCCAAGCGGAAGTCATAGTGCAGGTGACTCGCCGCATGCTTCTGCACGACGAACGAATGACCCTTGGCGCGCGTCCGTTCGCGGCCGCTGGGCTCGGCGGTCTGCGTGAAGTCGCGCATGCCCTGGTATTTCTTGAGCGCCCTACTCGCCATTCCCGATCCGCACTGCTGCCGCTTCGCGGCGGGCGCCGCGAACGGAAAGCATAACGAAGCGTGGTGGGGTTAGTTCCGGCTTAGAACCGTGCCGGATCGTCGCAAAGCTCGACGACTTCCTTCAGCGCGCCCTGCAGGGTCTGCACGCTGGGCGGCTTCTCGATGGGCCAGGACATGTCGATATCGGCGTATTGGCGGAGCGCAAAAAGCCGGATGGTGCCGGTATCGAGCCCCGTGGCGGCGCGCTGCACGCGTTCCTCGGACCAAATGCGGCGAATGGCGCTCGGCAGCGGACCCGCGGGCGCCGTCCCGCTGATGTAGTCACTCACCAGGTTATGAATTTTAGCCAGAAACGCCCGTGCCGCCTCGTCGCGATCCATTGCCTTTGTCCCAGCCGTTGCGACTCGCAATCATATGTCAGTCCCCACCCAGGAGCAACATTTGAGGCCGCCCCTACGTTGCATGACGGTCCGTTGACTCTTCGAGGAGTTCCATGACCGCCAATGTCGTTCTGATTCAGCCGCTTGTCGCGCTTATTGCGGGAATCCTGATCCTGATCGTTCCACGACTGCTGAACTATGTCGTGGCGATTTATCTGATCATTATCGGCGTTCTCGGATTGGCCGCCGGCTGGAGTTAGTTACTTCGCCGCCGCGATGACGGCGAGCACGGTCCCTTCCACGGCCTGACCGCCCTCGGACGCATTGAGGGAGGCCACCTTGCCGTCGAAGGGCGCGGTGAGCGTGTGCTCCATCTTCATCGCTTCGAGGATGAGCAGCGCCTGACCCTTCGTGACCGTATCGCCGGCCTTCACCTTCACGGAGATCACCTTCCCCGGCATCGGCGACACGATCGAACCGCTGCCGGCGCCGTCGCCCTCGATGGCGTGCATGGGCGCGAGCGAGAAGGCGAAAGCATCGCCACCGTCGAAGACTACCATGTCGTCACCGACCATGCGGCCGTGCAGCACCGGCTGACGGACTTCGACCTCGACGTCATAGGTGCTCGTCCCCGCGCGCAGGCGAACCTGCGTGTGCGGCTGGCCCGCGACGCGGAAGCCTTGCAGGCGTGACCACGGCGAGGCGTCATCCGCGTGCGGATTGGCGGCGATGCGCGTACGCGCGGCCGCTTGCAGCACCGAGGATGACGGCTCGGTCTTGGGCACCAGGCGCTCAAGGCGCTGTTCAATGAAAGCCGTGTCGATCTTCCCGGCGATGAAGTCTTCGTCCGCGAGCGCGCGGCGCAGGAAGCCGGCGTTGGTGCGCACCGGCCACACTTCGACGTCACCGCAGGCCGCGCCGAGACGCGCGGCCGCCTCGGCGCGCGTCGGGCCCGAGGCAATGACTTTCGCGATCATCGGATCATAGAACGGACTGACTTCGCCGCCCTCTTCCACGGCGCTGTCAACACGCACGTTGGCGGGCATGCGGAAATGCGTCAGCGGGCCGGTCGACGGCAGGAAGCCCGTCGCCGGATTCTCGGCATACAGGCGCGCTTCCATGGCGTGGCCCGTGATCTTGAGTTCGCTTTGCTTCAAGGGCAGCGTCTCGCCCGAGGCAACGCGCAGTTGCCATTCAACCAGATCCTGGCCGGTGATGGTTTCCGTCACGGGATGCTCGACCTGCAGACGCGTGTTCATTTCCATGAACCAGATGCGGTCGGCGCGAAGTCCCTCAGAGGCGTCGGCGATGAACTCCACCGTTCCGGCGCCTTCGTACTTGATGGCCTTCGCCGCCTTCACCGCGGCGTCGCACACGGCGGCGCGGGTCTTTTCGTTCATGCCGGGCGCGGGAGCTTCCTCGATCACCTTCTGGTGGCGGCGCTGGAGGGAACAGTCGCGCTCGAACAGATGCACCGCGTTGCCGTGTTGATCTGCGAAGACCTGCACTTCGATGTGGCGCGGACGGGTGACGTATTTTTCGATCAGGACGCGATCGTCGCCGAAGGAGGCGGCGGCTTCGCGCTTCGCCGAGGCCAGCGCGGCGGAGAACTCGCCCGCCGCGTTCACGCGGCGCATGCCCTTCCCGCCGCCGCCGGCGACGGCCTTGATGAGCACGGGATAGCCGATGCGGTCGGCTTCGGACTGCAGCTTTTTCTCGCTCTGATCTTCACCGAGATAACCCGGCGTCACCGGCACGCCAGCCTCGGTCATGAGCTTCTTGGCCGCATCTTTCAGGCCCATCGCCAGAATCGAGGACGCGGGCGGGCCGACCCAGATGAGACCGGCGGCCTTCACGGCGTCGGCGAACTTCGCATTCTCCGACAAGAAGCCGTATCCAGGGTGGATCGCTTCAGCGCCCGTCGCCTTAGCGGCATCCAGGATCTTCTGCTGAACGAGATAGCTTTCACGGGCCGGCGGCGGGCCGATGTGCACGGCGGCATCGGCCTCGCGTACATGCAACGCGTTCGCGTCGGCATCGGAATAGACCGCAACGGTGCGCACGCCCAAACGACGCGCTGTGCGGATGACACGGCGGGCGATTTCCCCGCGGTTGGCGATAAGAAGAGAACGCAGCATGGCCATTACATCCTGAAGACGCCGAAGGTGGTCTTCGGGATCGGCGCGTTAAGGCTGGCGCTGATCGCGAGACCGAGCACGTCGCGGGTTTGCGCGGGATCGATGATCCCGTCGTCCCACAGCCGGGCGCTGGCAAAGTAGGGATTGCCTTCCGCTTCGTAGCGCTCACGGATCGGCGCCTTGAAAGCGTCTTCGTCGGCCGCCGGCCAATTCTCGCCCTTGGCTTCCATGGCGTCGCGGCGAATGGTCGCGAGCACCGAAGCGGCCTGTTCGCCGCCCATGACGGAGATACGGCTGTTGGGCCAGGTGAACAGCATGCGCGGGCCATAGGCGCGGCCGCACATGCCGTAATTGCCGGCCCCGAAAGAGCCGCCGATCAGCACGGTGAACTTCGGCACCTGGGCGCAGGCGACGGCGGTGACGAGCTTGGCGCCGTCTTTGGCGATGCCGCCGGCTTCGTACTTGCCGCCGACCATGAAGCCCGAGATGTTTTGCAAGAACAGGAGCGGAATGCCGCGCTTGCAGGCGAGTTCGATGAAATGTGCGCCCTTGAGCGCGCTTTCAGAGAAGAGCACGCCGTTGTTGGCGAGGATCGCGACCGGCTGGCCCCAGATATGGGCGAAGCCGCAGACGAGTGTGGTCCCGTAAAGGGCCTTGAACTCGTCGAATTCGGAACCGTCGACGATGCGGGCGATGACTTCGCGCACGTCGTAAGGCGCGCGCACGTCCGTCGGAACCACGCCGTAGAGTTCGGTGGGATCGTAAGCGGGCGGCTTCGGGTCACGCAGGTCCATGTCGACCTTCTTGACCGTGTTCAGGTTGCCGACGATGGAGCGCACGATCTGGAGCGCGTGCTCGTCGTTGTTGGCGACATGGTCCACGACACCGGACTTGCGGCCATGGGTGTCGGCGCCGCCGAGTTCTTCAGCCGAAATCACTTCACCGGTCGCCGCCTTCACCAGCGGCGGGCCGCCGAGGAAGATGGTGCCCTGGTTACGCACGATGACGGTTTCATCGCTCATGGCGGGCACGTAGGCGCCGCCCGCCGTGCACGACCCCATCACACAAGCAATCTGCGGGATGTCCTGGGCGCTCATATTGGCTTGATTGAAGAAGATGCGTCCGAAGTGTTCACGGTCCGGGAACACTTCGGCCTGGTGCGGCAGGTTCGCGCCGCCGCTATCCACGAGATAAACGCAAGGCAGTCTATTTTGCTGGGCGATTTCCTGCGCGCGCAGATGCTTCTTTACGGTCAGCGGGAAGTAGGCGCCGCCCTTCACCGTCGGATCGTTGGCGACGACGAGGACTTCACGGCCCGAGACACGGCCGACGCCGCACACCATGCCGGCGGCAGGGGCGTCGTCGTTGTACATGCCGTACGCGGCCAGCGCGCCAACTTCGAGGAACGGCGAGCCGGGATCGAGAAGCTGGCCGATGCGGTCACGGACGAGAAGCTTCTTACGCGCAACGTGACGCTTGCGCTGGTCTTCGGGTCCGCCGAGGCCCGCTTTGGCCGTGCGTTCCCGCAACTCGTCGACGAGCGCACGGTTATGAGCGGCGTTCTTCTGGAACTGCTCGCTCTGCGGATTGATCTGGGACTGAAGTTTAGGCATTGGACGGCCAGCCGCCGATGAGTTCGCGCCCGATCAGGAAGCGGCGGATTTCGTTGGTGCCGGCGCCGATGTCGTAAAGCTTGGCGTCACGCAGGCAGCGTTCCACCGGCCAATCCTTGGTATAACCGGCGCCGCCGAGCGCCTGGATGGCTTCGAGCGAAACCTTCACGGCGTTTTCGGAGGCCAGCAGGATCGCGCCGGCCGCGTCCTGGCGGGTGGTCTTGCCCGCGTCGCAGGCCTTCGCAACGGAATAGACATAAGCGCGGGCCGAGTTGAAGGCGACGTACATGTCCGCGACCTTCGCCTGCATCAACTGGAACGAACCGATCGGACGGCCGAACTGGCTGCGCTCGCGCACGTACGGCAGCACGATATCCAAGCACTTCTGCATGATGCCGAGCGGACCGCCGGCGAGAACAGCGCGCTCGTAGTCGAGGCCGCTCATGAGCACTTCGACGCCGCGGTTGAGCGGACCCATGATGTTCTCTTCCGGCACTTCGCAGTCCTCGAACACCAGTTCGCCGGTGTCGGAGCCGCGCATGCCCATCTTGTCGAGCTTCTGCGAGCACTTGAATCCCTTGAAGCCCTTCTCGATCAGGAAGGCGGTGATGCCGCGGCTTTCCTTTTCCGGTTCGGTTTTTGCATAGACCACCAGCGTATCGGCGTGAGGGGCGTTGGTGATCCAGAACTTGGTGCCGTTGAGAACGTAGCGGTCGCCCTTCTTCACGGCGCGCAGTTTCATGCTGACGACGTCGGATCCGGCGCCGGCCTCGCTCATGGCGAGCGCGCCGACATGTTCGCCGGAGATCAGCTTGGGAAGGTACTTCTTCTTCTGTTCTTCGTTGCCCCAGCGGCGCAGCTGGTTCACGCAAAGATTGGAGTGCGCGCCGTACGAGAGGCCAACGGAGGCGCTTTCGCGGCTGACTTCTTCCATCGCGACAACGTGCTCGAGGTAACCGAGCCCCAGGCCGCCGTCTTCTTCCGGAACCGTGATGCCGTGCAGGCCGAGATCGCCCATGGGCTTCCACAGCTCGCGCGGAAAGGCGTTGTCATGGTCGATGCGCGCGGCGAGCGGACCGATCTTGTCGCTCGAAAAGCGGCGCGCGGTTTCGCGAATGGCTTCGACGGTTTCGCCAAGATTGAAGTCGAGAATAGGAGCCTCCCAGGATTCGTTTTATTTTTTGGTTGCCGCTATTTTGCAGAGGAGCCAGGGGCTTGAACAGGGATTTCCAGGCAAAGCACCTATGCATTCGGCCGTTTCGCGCCCGGGCGTGTCTATGCATAATTCATGCGAACGGGGCCAGAGAAATGAATCCGGCACGACTGTATTCTTCGACCGGTTGGTCGGTAAATGAAAAGGGGATCATATATGACGACGATCATTGGCCTTGCCGGGAGTCTGCGCAAGGCGTCGTTCAACGCTGGACTGCTTCGCGCCGCGAAAGCGCTCGCCCCCGCGGGAGTCGCACTTCAGATCGAGACCATCCGCGGCATTCCCCTTTACGACGGCGACGAAGAGGCCGCGCACGGACTTCCGGAGACGGTGAAAACGCTGAAAGACAAGATCGCGGCCGCTGACGGCCTCTTGATCGTCACGCCCGAGTACAACAACGCGATGCCCGGCGTGTTCAAGAACGCCATAGATTGGCTCACCAGGCCGGCAAACGACGTGAAGCGCGTGTTCGGCGGAAAACGCGTCGGCCTGATCGGCGCGACGCCAAGCGGTTGGGGCACCCTGCTGTCGCAGGCGTCGTGGCTGGTCGTCCTGCGCCACATCGGCGCGCAGCACTGGAGCGGCGGCCGTCTCGCCCTCTCAAAAGCCGGCGAGCTCTTCGATGCCGAGGGCGACCTGAAAGACGAAGCCGCACGGGCCCAGCTCAAGACTTACATGGAAGGCTTTGCGGCCTTCCTGCAGCCGAAGTCATAAAGCCGACGCTCGAGTTCGCGAAGCGACCGTGAGGTTGCTCGGTCGATAATGTCCTAATCGAGCGTGCGTCGATAGCGCTTCAAAGCAAGTGTCGCCACCACCGCAAGAATGATTGCGAGGGGTAACAGGTTCGCCCAAATGTCCGCGAATCCACCGCCTTTCAGCATCACGCCGCGAATGGCGCGCAGGAAATGGGTCGTGGGCAAGATTTCTCCAAGGATCTGCGCCCAACCGGGCATTGCGTAGAACGGAAACATGAAGCCGGAGAGGAGAATCGAGGGCAGGAACATGAAGAAGGTCATCTGCATGGCCTGCATCTGTGAACGCGCGACGGTCGAGAAGAAAAAGCCGATCGAAAGATTGACCAGGATGAACAACGACACCGCCGCTCCAAAGGCCAGCGGATTTCCGGCGAAAGGGACGTTGAACAGAAGATGCGCGCCGAGCAGCATGACGCCCACCTGAATAAAACCGACGAAAATATAAGGCGTTATCTTGCCCACCATCACTTCAAGGGGGCGTGCCGGCGTCGCAAGCAACGTTTCAAGCGTGTCGCGTTCAGTTTCGCGCGTGATGGCAATGGCCGTCATCATCACCATGGTCATGGTGAGAATAACGCCAAGCAGGCCCGGCACGATATTCACCGCCGTACGGCTGGCGGCGTTGTAGCGGCGATGGACGACAGTTTCGACCGGCGGCGCATGCGGCAAGCTGTAAGGCTTCAAGGCCTGCTGCACGATCTGCTGGATCGCGCCGGTCCCTGCCCCCGCCGCCACGGGATCCGAAGCATCGGCGTCGAGAAGAAGCTGCGGCTGATCGCCGCGCGCGAAGTCGCGTTCGAAATTGGGGGGAATAGTGAGAACGAAGATCGCCTTGCCGTTTTTCAACGCGGCCTCTCCCTCGCCCCGGGTCACCGTGCCCTTCACATCGAAGTAGAGCGAGTTCTCCATGGCGTGAATGATGGCGCGGCCGGCGGGCCCCGCGTCGCCCATCTCCACAAGCGTAGGCAAATGGCGCGGGTCGGCGTTGATGGCGTAACCGAACAGCAGCAACTGCATGATGGGGATTCCCACCATCATGGCGAAGGTGAGCCGGTCGCGGCGCATCTGCACAAACTCCTTGGCGAGCACCGCTTTCACGCGCGCGAGGGAAAAACGGTCGGAGGTCATTTGAAGTTATCCTCCGCGCCGCCCATGAGATAGATGAACGCTTCTTCAAGGCCCGTCTTCGCCGGCACGACCTCAAATCCCGGTTGATCACGCAGAGGCGCTACCGCGCGGTCGAGAGCATCCTTGTCCCGGCCACTGACGTGCAGCGCGGAGCCGAACCGCGCCACCTGCTCAACGCCCGGCGTTTTCTTCAGGCGCCCGTAAAGCTCATGCAGGTCGCGTCCCTCGATCCGCCAGGTATTGAGCTTCACTTCTTTTGAGATATCCGCCGCGGCGGCGTCGATCAATTTGCGGCCGTAGGCCATGAAGGCGATGTAGTCGCACTGCACGGCTTCATCCATGTAGTGCGTGGACACCAACACCGAGACGCCCTTGTCGGCGCGGCCCCTGATCCTTTCCCAAAAGTCGCGCCGCGCCTTGGGGTCGACGCCGGCGGTCGGCTCGTCGAGCAGCAGAAGCTGCGGTTCGTGCAGTGACGCCGCGGCAAGCGCGAGACGCTGCTTCCAGCCGCCCGACATCTGTCCGGCGAGCTGGTCCGCGCGCGGCGTCATCTCATATTCCTCGAGCGCCGCATCGACCACGCCGCGCACGTCCGGAAGATCATGCAGGCGCGCAACGAAGGTCAGATTTTCCCGCGCCGTCATATCCTCATAAAGCGAGAAGCGCTGGGTCATATAGCCGACCCTCATTTTTATAGCCCGGCTTTCCGTGATGATGTCGTACCCGAGCGCGGTACCGCCGCCACCATCGGGACTTAGCAAGCCACAGAGCATGCGGATCGTGGTCGTCTTGCCGGAGCCATTCGGGCCGAGAAAGCCGTAAATGGCGCCCTTGGGCACCTGAATCGAGAAGTTATCGACGACGCATTTGTCGCCGAATTTCTTGGTCAAGCCGTGAACGTCGATGACGTTCTCAGTTGCCACGGCTCGCCCCGCGTTGCTGGACCTCGGCCCGGAGCGGCGTGCCCGGCGGCGGCACGAAGCCCGTGAACCGCGCTTCGGCGCGGTAAACCAGGCGCGTGCGCTCGGCGTCCGAGTAGATAATGGGCGGCGTAAACTCGGTTTCGGCGGCGACGGAGACAATTTCGGCGGCCGCATTCGCCGCGCAGCCATCACAGGCGATGCCGACACGCGTACCGACGGTCACCTGAGACAAAGCCGGTTCGGGAATGAACAGGACCGCGATCACCCGGCCGTCGGGCAAGAACCGCACGGCGGGCACAGAAGGCCCCGCGACATCGCCCGCATAGCGCAGGATCCGCTCAACACGGCCGGCGGCCGGTGCGAGGACTGTCCGGCGGCGCAGCGCGTCTTCGGCCATCTTGACCTGGTGTTCGGCTTCCTCGGCGCTTGCCGCCAGCGCCTTGATCTGGTTTTCACGCGCCGGGAGTTCGGCGAGGGTGACGCGCTGACGCGCCTCCGAAACTCGCGCATCAGCCGTCTCGGCGGCGGCAACCGCTTCATCGAGGCGCGCACGGGGGATGACGCCCGTGGATGCCAGGTCTTGCGCGCGAGCCCGATCCGCACGCGCGCGTACCTGTGCCGCTCTTGCCTGTTCGAGCTGCTCGCGCGCGGCGATGATTTCCGGGGTCCGTCCTCCGGCGGCGGCATCGTCAAAACGGGCCGTGGCCGCTGCCGCTCGGGCGCGGGCCGCTTCAAGCGAAAGCGTCTCCGCGGAGATATCCAGACTGAACAGAGGCGCTCCCGCCGCAACGGCAGCGCCTTCAGCGGCATTCACCTGCGCGATGCGGCCCGAAGTCTCAGGCGCCAGCATGATGAACTCGCCCTCGGCGTAGCCGTTCAGCGTGGGCGTTTCGTTTCCGCAGCCCCCAAGCGCGAAAAGCGCGATAGTCGCGAGGATGCGTTTCATGGTGACGCTCCGTCTTTCACTTTGAGACCGTTGAGGATCATGTCGGCGATCCCGTCGGCAATAACCTCGGGCGCCGGCCCCGGATTCGCGGGATCGGCGAAAACCGTCGAGAGCAGCATGTGGACCATCATCGGGCCCGCGCAGGCTCGCAAAGCCACGGCCCGGTCGATGTCGCGGAACGTGCCCTGCGCGACGCCGCGATCGATCAGTGTGGCCAGCAGACGCTCCGCGCGATCGATCACGGCGCTGCGGTAGAAAGACGCGATCTCGGGAAAGCGCTGGGCTTCGGCGATGACGATGCGCGGCGCGGCCGAGACCCTCGGATTGGAAAGCTGCAGCGCCATGAAGGTGAGAAGCGAGCGGAGCGTCTTCTCGGCGTCGGCGCCGTCAGCGGCGACAAGACTCTCAGCCGCGCCGACGACACGATCGGCGAGGCGGCGCACCAGCGCCTTGAGGAGCGCTTCCTTGGACTCGAAGTAGAGGTAGAGCGCCCCCTTGGAGAGCCCGGCGCGCGCGGCAACGTCGTCGATCCGCGCGCCGGCAAAGCCAAGCTCGGAAAAGGCAGCCAGCGCGGCATCCAGGATTTCATCGGGCCGCGCTTCAGGGCGCCGGGTGCGTCTCATCGGGACCGATACAGATAGTGACTGACTGGTCAGTTATAATTTGATCGCGAAAAATCCTCAAGAGACATCAACTTATTGAAATAAATTGAGATTAGACGACGGCGCTCTGAAGGGCGGCGACTTGGTCCGGGGTCATGCCCGCGATTTGCGTCGCCGTGAATGCGCCGATCTGCGCGGGCAGCAGCGCATCGATCTGGGTCGCCGTCAGCACATCGATCGCGGCGTCCGTCAGCGCGGCGACCTGTGTAGTCGTAAGTCCGTTCAACTGCCGCTCCGTCAGCGCCGCGATCTGCGCGGTGCTGAGGCTTTGGATCTGCGTCGCGGTCAGGGCACCCACCTGGCCCGAGCTTAAGGCCGCGAACTGTGCGGAACTCAGCTCCGCGAGCTGCGTGACCGGAAGATTGGGAATCTGGCTAGTGCTCAGCGCGGCAACCTGTGCCGGGGACAAGACATCGAACTGGGTGGTCGTCATGGCGCGAAGTTGGAGGCGGCTGAACGCACCAATCTGGTCGGTGCGCAGTGACGCGACCTGCGTCGTGGTCAGAACGCTGACGGTCTCAGGCGCAAGTTCGGCCATCTGGGTCGCGGACAGGCCCGAGAACTGCGCCGCCGTCATTTCAGTGACCTGCGTGCCGTCCAGCGACGCAAGAGCGGCGGGCGACAGCACGGCCATTTGCGCGGCGGTCAGCACTTTGACTTGCGCCGTGGAAAGAGCGTCGATCTGGGCCGCACCGAAGCCGGCGATGGCCGCCGTCGAGAGGGCGCCGATACGGCTGGTCACGATGGCGCCGATTTGGTCGGCATTCAGGCCGCCGGCGGCGGTACCGCTGATGGCGCCCAACTGGCTGACGGTCAACGCGGCCATATCCGCGGCGCTGAGGCCGGCGATGCCGCTCGCTGAAAGCGCGCCGATATGTCCCGGTGTGAGGGCCGCGATCTGGGTGGTGACGAAGGCTTCGATCTGCGCCGCGCTCAAGGCTCCGATGGCCGCGGCGCTCATGGCGCCGATCTCGGTCGTATCAAGGCTGGCGAGCTGGGGGAGTGTCAGGCCGGCGGCCGCGTCGGCCGAAAGCGCGCCCATCTGCGTCGTCGTCAGCGCATCGATCTGGCCGGTGCTGAGCGCGGAAATCTGGTTACCGCTGAGCCCCGCGACCGCGCCCGCGGACAAGGCCGCGATCTGGGTGGTGTTCAGGGCCGACAGGACCGTCGCGGTCAGGGCGCCGATGCTGGAAGACTTAAGACCGGAAAGTTGCGTTGCCGTCAGCGCCGCGAACGCCTGCGGCGTCAGGCCGGCGATGAAAGTGGTGGAAAGCGAGCCGACTTGCGCGGCGTTGAGGCCCGCGAATTGAGCCGGGGTGAGCGCGGCGATCTGCGCCGGAGTCAGCGCCGCGATCACGGCCATGCCGATGCCGCCGATCTGGGCGGGTTTAAGCGCCGCCATCTGGGCCGGCGTCAGCGCCGAGATGGCGGTCTCCTTAAGGCCGCCGATTTGACCGGACGACAACGCGGCGACCTGGGTCGTCGCAAGCGAGGCAATCTGCGTCACAGTCAGCGCGCCGATCTGCGCCGGGGTCAACGCGGCGAGTTGCGCCGTCTTGAGCGCGGAGAGCTGTGTCGCCGAAAGCCCCGTGACGGCGGTCTGCGAAAGCGCCGCCATCTGGCTGGCCGTCAGCGCGCCGATCTGTTCATTCGAAAGGCCGGCGATCTGGCCGCTCGAGAAACCGCCGATCGAAGGGTTCGACAAGGCCGCGAC
This sequence comes from Rhodospirillaceae bacterium, assembly GCA_041919675.1. GTDB lineage: Bacteria > Pseudomonadota > Alphaproteobacteria > Rhodospirillales > Rhodospirillaceae > SHVO01. Next base: position 31,767 of record JAYRTJ010000023.1, read on the forward strand.
CTGGGCGGGGGTTAGACCGCCGAGCTGCGTTTCTCCGAGGCCGGCGATGGCCGTCGCCGACATCGCGAAGATCTGCGCCGGTGTCAGCGCCCCAAGCTGCCCCGTGGTCAACGCGCCGACACCCGTCGAGGTCAGTCCTTGAACTTGCGCGACACTGAAGGCGGCGATTTGGGTCGTGCTCAGCCCGGCGAGTTGCGCGGGAGACAGCGCGCCGATTTGCGCGGCGTTGAGAGACGCGAGACGTGAGGCCTCCAAGGATGCGAGTTCCGCGGGTGTCAACGCCGCGATCTGTGACGTGGTCATCGCCGCGACCTGGGCCGGTGAGAGCGCCGCCAACTGCGCGGGTTCCAATTCCCTGATCTGCGTCGTGGTCAAACTACTGACGGCTTGCGGCGACAGCGCGGCAATCTGTGTCGGCTTCAGGGCGTCAAACTGCGTCGCGGACAGCGCGGCGAGAGACGTGATGCTGAAGCCGCTCACCTGGACCGCGGTAAGCTGTGCCACGTCCTCGGTCGTCAACGCACCGATCTGGGTGGTGTTGAGCGCACCGAGTTGGCCGGGCTTCAACGCCGCCATTTGCTGCGAGCTCAAGGCATCGATCTGCGCGGTGGAAAGTCCGGCAACCGCCGTGACGGAGATAGCACCGACCTGTGTGGTCGCCAATCCGGCGAGCGCCGTCGGCGAAAGCGCGGCGATCGCATCCGACGAAAGACCGCTGATGCCGCCGACGCCGAACGCCGCCAACTGATCCGTGCTAAGCGCCGAAATCTGCATGGGCGTCAGCCCGCCCGCGGCCGCCGGAAGAAAGACGGCAATCTGTGTCGTGGTGAGTGCGCCCAGTTGGTCGGCCGTCAAAGCTTCAATGGACCCTGGGCTGAGCGTTTTGACCTGCGTCGTCGAGAGCGCCGCCACTTGCTCAGGAGTGAGCGCGCGGATTTGGGTCGAGGCGAATCCCGAAATCTTCTGAATATCGGCGATCTCGCTCGCGGGCAGTCCCGCGATCTGCGCCGCCGACAGCCCGCCCACCGCCGACGGCGTCAGCGCGTTCCATTGCGTGGAGGCAAAGGCCGTCAGTTGCACGGCTGTCAAATTCCCGATGATCCCAGCCGTCAAAGCCGAAACCTGACTGGTCGCCAACGATCCGATTTGCGTACCGGTCAAAGTCCCGAGTTGCGTCGCCGTCAGGGCGGCCAACGTAGTCGCCGTGAATCCGGTCAGCTGCGTGGGCGTGAACGCGGCGATGACCTCCGGCGGCAGGCCTGCGATCTGAGACGCGGTCAGGCCGGAAATCTGGCCCGGCGTCATGACATCCGCATGGTCGGACGCCAAAGCGGCGACCTGCGCCGGTGTCAGGGCGGAAATGCTTCCTGGCGCGAGCGCGGCGAATTGTTCGGAACTTAAGGCGCCGATCTGATCGGGCGTGAGAGCCGCAAGGCTGGTTTGCTTAAGCGCACGCACTTGCGCCGTCGTCAGCGCCGCGACTTGTTCCGTCGACAAATAGCCGAGTTGCGTCGGGGTCAAAGCGCCGACGCCGGGAGCGTTCAGCGCCTGGAGCTGCGCGACCGAAAGCGCGTCAATCTGCGTTTCTTTGAGTCCCGCCAAGGCGTTTCCGCTGAGCGCGGCGATATGGCCCGTGCCGAGCGCTTGGAGCTGATTGACGCCGATGGCGCCGAGCTGCGTGGAGGTAAATCCACGACACTGCGCCGCCGTGAGGCTGGCGATCTGGGCGGGATCAAGGGCCGCGATCTTGCCGGCGTCGAAATAGGAAAGCTGCACCATCGACAGCGCGCCAAGTTGACCGGACATCAGATCGCCGACCTGCGTTTCGGTCAGGGCTTTGATCTGAGTTGCCGTCAGCGCCACGACCTGAGCCGGCGACAAGGCCGCCATCTGGGTGCGGTCAAGGCTGGCAACGGCGCTGGTCCCGAGGCTCGCGACCTGTTGCGCCGACAGCGCCGCGATCTGCGTTGTGCCGAGCGCATCGATCTGTTGCGCGCTCAGCGCGGCCAATTGCAACGGGCCTAAACCCTTGATCTGGGTCGACGTCAGCGCCGCGACGTCCCCGGTCAGGAACTGCGCCAACTGCGAGTCGGTAAAACCGCCGATCTGGAGCGCGGTAAAGGCTCCGAGCTGGCTATCGTCAAGCGAAGCGAGCTGACCCGCCGTCAGCCCTTTCACCTGCACCGCCGTAAGGTTGCGGATCTGGTCCGCCGTAAACCCGTCGAGCTGCGTCGTGGTGAGGGCGCCGACGGCTGCGACCGAAAAGCCGCGCACAAGCGTGCCGATCGCGGCAAGCTGATCGGCCGACAGCGCCTGCACCTGCGTGGTCGCCATTTGTCCGAGCTGCACGGCCGTGAGCGCACGGATTTGCGGCCCCTCCAGCGCGCTCAATTGCGTGGTGCTCAGCGCCTTGAATTGCGGTCCCGTCAATGCGCCCACTTGCGCCGCCGTGAGCGCGGCAATGTGTTCAACGCTTAAGTCCGCGATCTGCGCGGTGGTGAGGCCCTTGACCTGAACCGGCGTGAGCATCGCGAAACGCTGCGGCGTCAACGCGGCCATCTGGACGGGACTGAGCAGCGCGACCTGCTGCACGGTCAGGCCGCGGAGCTGAGCAAGCGACAAGCCGCCAAGTTGGGCGGGAGTCAGACCGGACACTTGAGCCGTCGTCAGCGCGGAAATCTGGACGGGCGTCAACGCGCCGAGCTGCGCGGTGGAAAGGCCCCCAAACTGTTCGGTGCTCAGGGCCTTGATCTGTGCCGGGATGAGCGCCGCAATCTGTGTTGTGCTCAGGGCGGCGACCTGTGTGACGCTCAGCTCGGCGACATCCGTAACGGCGAAGCCCTTCATCTGGCCGGCGGTGAAACTTGCCATTTGAGCTTCATCGAGAACGTCGATCTGCGCCGGTGTAAGCGCGGCAATCTGCGGCAGGGTCAAGCCTTGAATTTGCGCCGGCGTCAGGGATGCGATCTTTTCCACCGAGAGGCCCATGACTTGCGCCGGCTGAAGCCCCGCGATCAGGCTGGGGCTAAACGCCGTGAACTGCGTCGCCGAAAAGGCGTTCAGCGCGGTCGTTGTCAGGGCTTTGATCTGGGCCGGCGTCATCGCCGACAGTTGCGCGGCGCTTAAGGCTTCCACTTGGCCGGCGTTCAGCGCGCCGACGAAACTGCCCGGCAACGTCCGGATTTGCGTGACGGTCAAAGCGGGGATCTGCTCGCCGTGCAAAGCCTGGATCTGCGTAACCGAGAACGCATTGATGTCGCTCGCCAGCGCGGCGACCTGCGATGCATCCAGGGCTTCGATCTGACCGGCGGTCATCGCCTTGACCTGCACGCCGGTCAGAGCCGTCACCTGCGCCGGCGTGAGCGCTTGGACTTGCGCAGCGTTCAACAGCGCGATCTGGGTCGAGCGGAACGCCTGAATCTGAGTGGCCGAGAAGGCCGCGATCTGCGTCGGCGCGAGGACCGCGATTTGCTCCTGCGAAAGAGCGGCGATCTCGTCGCGCGTAAGACCGCGGATCTGCTGCGTCGACATATCGGCGATCGGACCAACGTCGGACGCCTCGACCTGGGCGCGGAAAAGGACTTGAACCTGATCGGAGGTGAAGCTGACTCGGTTTGCGCCGAGGGCGGCGAGCTTTTCGGGACTGAGCGCCGCCAGCTGCTTATTCGAGAGCGCGGCGATTTGCGCTTCGTTGAACTCGGCGACCTGGCTGACGGAGAACGCGCCAACTTGTTCCGGCGACAGCGCGGCGATCTGCGACGGCGCCAGCGCGCGCACGTCACTCAGGCCGAGCCCGGCAATCTGTGCCAGGGACATGGACGCCGACGAAAGCACCGGAACGATACCCCCAAAGACCTACCCGCAGCGCTGAATCGGCGCAGCGGCGCGCAACCTGCGCCTGCAATCTCAGGTGTAGTTAATTTTGGTTAACGATCCATTAAAGCCGGCCGCCGAAGTCGTCGAAATCCGCGCAGAACCCCATCTAAATCCCATATAAATCGGGCCTAATTTGGGAGCCCGCCGCTACGAGCGGGCGCGGGCTGCCGCGACCTCTTGGGCGAAATTGATCGCCGCCGACGAGGTCTTAGCCGACACGCCCGAAAGTACCGTGGCGTTCACGATGTAGCCCGGGGTCAGGGAGATCTTCAGGGCGCGGGCAAGGTCGAAGGTCGCGATGATCTGTCCCGTGACCTCCGGCGAGTCCATGTCCGCCTTCAGCTTATCGACGTTGAGCCCCACCTTCCCCGCCATGGCGAAGATGTCGGCTTCGGTCAGTTTGCCCCGGAAGCCCATCATGGTCTGGTGGTAGGGGGCATACCTGCCCTGCGTCTGCGCGGCGAGGGCCGCCTTGGCCGCGACCACGGAAACCGGCCCGAGGATCGGGAACTCCTTCACCACCACGCGTACTTTCGGATCGTCGGCGATCAGCTTCTCGATGCGCGGGTCGGCGGCCTTGCAGTAGACGCACTGGTAGTCGGTGAACTTGACCAGCGTGACGTCGCCTTGCGGATTGCCAAGCACCGGCGAGCCGGGATCGCGCAACAGCGTGCTCGCGCGCGCGGCCGCCGCTTGGGCCGCGGCCTTCTCAAGTTCGGCTTTGACGATATCGCCGTTGTCCAGCGCGGCCTGCGCCAGCGCGGAGGACGACAGCGCAAGAAGAGCCGCCGGCGCAAGCGCCGCACCGGCCATCACATCACGACGTGTTTTCGAGATCATCGCCGGGCTTCCCTTTTCTCTCTTTGGCCTATTTGGGGCCTACTTAGCCGTCGCGCGCCAGTTCTCGATCATGAACTGCACATCATCCGTCCGAACGATGACTCTAGTGACGGAGAAAACCAGAATGCAATAGAGCACGTACTTCGCCGCGGTATTGAGCAGGACCCCCGGGTCCTCAAGATTCATGAGGGTCGTATAGTTACTGGCCAGGACGATCATCACCACGGCGGTCCAGCCGATGACGCGTTCGCCGCCCGTTGCTGGACGCAGAAAATACGGGATCAGCAACAAGCTAAAGATCAACCGGTAGTCCCAGTTGCTCGCTGTTACAAAGCAGAACAAAAGCATTGTACCGACGAGCAGCACCGCTTCTTCTTCGTAAGAGGACAGCTTGTCACGATGGGGGACCTTCAAACCGAGAATCAGGGCAACGACCGTTCCGACCGCGAAGAGCCCGTAATTGACACCTGCGGTGAAGGGATAGTCGCTCCCCGCGAAGAGAAGCGTGACCGATTTGATGCCGAACGACAGAAAGCCCGCGACTTCCGTGGTTTCTGAAATCTGCATGAGGTCGCGATAAATCGCGATTAAGTAGACCGCCATGGCGACGAGTATCCCAAAGCTGATAAGCGTGCGCTCGCGGATGGCTCTCATCACCATCGCCACGAAGGGATAAATCTTAAGGATCGTCGCAACGCCAAGCAGCACCGTCCGATACCGCCACGGGATGAGTATCCCCAAGGCAATAAGACCGAAGATGAGCAAATCGTTGTTGCCGCGCTCGAGCGCCAGCCATGTCGCGGGAGACAGAGACACGACCAGAAGTCCGATGGAAGCAGACATGGTCCTCTGGGTTGCGATAAGCCACGCAACGATGCCGGAGAAGAGGAAGGCTAAGATCAGCCCCGCGGCGATGACGCCGTCTTCTCCAGGAAAGAGCCGTCCAATAGAGATCCAAACGCGGGGATAGTTAAGCCTGCGATTGCCAGGATCGTTGGGATTGGCGACAAGCGGATCCAGTCCCTGGTCCGCGCTGACAGGCGCCGCCGCTACCACACGGAAGTCCCCGAAGGGCTGCGGCATCGCCGGAACGGTCAGGCGCGCGAACGTCGGATTCCAGTCGCCGGAAAGCCCCGTGACGATGACGCCCAAATGGGCGATCAGCAGCAGACCCGCCAGCGCAAGTCGCGCCTTGGACGGGAAACGATTGGAAAGTGTCGCCACGAGACCCCGGTTCTGCAAAGTGAGACGGCGCGCAACTATACCGTGAATGCGCGCCGTCCCAATAGTCCCGCAGAATCGGGCCCGAGTGTTAGCCCGGATAAGACATCGCTTTTTCCATGAGGGCCATGCCTTCATCGACAAGGCCGTCGGAGGCCGTCAGCGGCACGAGGATGCGGATGGTGTTGCCGTAGGTGCCGCAGGTGAGCAGGAGCAGACCGGCATCCAGCGCCGCGGCGACGATCTTCTTGGTGCCGTCGCCGTCCGGCTCGTTGCCGCCGCGCGCCTTGACGATGTCGAAGCCGATCATGGCCCCCGGACCGCGGATGGCGGCGATGGGGTACAGGTCGTTGCGCTTCTCGAAGGCTTCCAGTTTCGCGCGGATCCGTTTGCCGATTTCATTGGCGCGGTCGATGAGTTTTTCTTCCTTGATGACGTCGAGCACCGCGATGCCGGCGGCGCAAGAGATCGGCGGGCCCCCGAAGGTGCCGCCAAGGCCGCCCGGGGGCGACGCATCCATGACGGCCGCGCGGCCGATGACGCCGGACAGCGGGAAGCCGCCCGAGATGGACTTCGCCACCGTGATCATGTCCGGTTTCACCCCGGAGTGCTCGATGCCGAACATCTTGCCGGTGCGCGCGAAGCCGGACTGCACCTCATCGGCGATCAGTATAATGCCGTGCTGGTCGCACAGCTTGCGCAGCGCCACCATCAGGTCCTTCGGCGCGGGGTTGAATCCGCCCTCGCCCTGCACGGGCTCGATAATGATGGCCGCGACGCGCTCGGGTTCGAGATCGGCGTAGAACAGACGGTCGATCGCTTCCAGAGAAGTCTGCACGGAAATACCGCGCGATTCGACCGGGAACGGCACGTGATAGATTTCACCAGGCATCGGACCGAAGTGCTTCTTGTAGGGCGCGACCTTTCCGGTCATCGCCGAGGCGAGAAGCGTGCGTCCATGAAAACCACCTGCGAAGGCGATGACCGCCGGACGGCCCGTGGCGACGCGGGCGATCTTGACGGCGTTTTCGGTCGCTTCGGCGCCGGTGGCGAAGAAGATCGTCTTCGCCGGACCTTCGACCGGCGCGATCGCATTCAAACGCTCCGCGAGTTCGACGTAAGGTTCGTACGCCATCACCTGGAACGCCGCGTGAGTGACCTTGTCGAGCTGGTCGTGCACGGCTTTCATCACCTTCGGATGACGGTGCCCTGTGTTCAGCGACCCGATGCCGCCGACGAA
>JAYRTJ010000024.1:0-38783 GCA_041919675.1 Rhodospirillaceae bacterium
TGATGGGGCCCACTTTCCATCTGTTTCGGTGGCGGCAACGCCGAGCGTGATGACCGCCAAGTCGAACGCCGGGATGAGTTCCCTGGTCGTTGGCTCTTGAAGATTTGCCAAGACGAGTGACGGCGAGTTTGTGGTCTCGCTGAATTTAATTAGGCCGGTTCGGATGCCTTGATTGCGAAGTTCTGCGGCGATGTTCTCCGCAAAGCACGAACCGCTGGCCCATACCTGAATTGAACGATCCAATACCGGTTGAGCGGGGATGAACCCCGGCAACACATACGTTTTTGCGGCTTCTTTTAAGTCGGAAACGTCTCGCGCATGACGAGGGTACTTATTCATAAATGACCTGGACAGCTATCAACTTTGAGCCCGGAGTCTAAAGCCTTCCTTCGTATGCCTTAAGCCCCGATTTGTCGTGAAAATAGGCCTTCGGCGAGAAAGGCGTTTGAGGCGTGGAGCCGTCGCCCTTAAAAGGACTGCGCCGCGATCAAAAGCGCCTTTGCTTATCCGGGGTTCCGATTGGCGGCGCGGAAGGCATAGGGGGCTCTCCTGCTCTCCCCGCGCGCCCGGCGGAGGGCGGTTAGCCGCCGCTGTCCTCGGAATACCGGCGAAATAGCTGTGCATACGGTGAATTGTCCGTCGCGAGACTCAGCTTCGTATTCCCCGCCGTGAACCAAAAAAGACCGGCGACGTCGTCGACGACGCTGGCGACGTCCGGCCCGAAAAGCGTGAGGGCGGGGCGCTCCTGGATGTATGCGGCGAACAGCGCATATTGATCCATGCCCCAGAACGGTATGCGCATGGTGCGAAGCACGATATCGGCGACCGCTTGGAAGTAGGGCAATGACGCGGGCGTTCCGCGCACGCAGCAGGCGGAGAAGTGCGTCCAAGGCTCGACCCGGCCCGCACGGACCCGCATCGCGGCCGTTTCTCCAAGAAGGAGCGCGCGGTGATCGGCGGTTGCCAGGGCATCGGCGTCCACCATGATCAAGGGCGCGCCGGCCGCTTCCAGCGCCTGCGCGAAGCGGGCAAGCCGCACCGCGCCGAAATATTCGCGCGCCGGAAAATCGGCGGGCGCTGTTTCGCGCGTGACGGTGATGTCGAGACCGGCGACCCGCGGCGTTTCGGCGTCGCCCATGATGTGCAGGTGGACGCCCGCGCCCGGCGCGCCGGCGGCGACGGATCTGAGGAGCGGCATTCCATACGTCTTGAGATAAGCGGGATCGCAAGAGACGAAGAGGGACGGTCCCTTCGGCCATTGGCCGGTCACCGGAGGCAATTCAACGGGCGCAACATCGAATCGCCGGGTAAACCGCATGGCGCGCAGCGGCTGCGCTTTCCGCTGGGCGCCGTAAACCTCCATAAAGGTGTCGGCCCGCGCGTAATCTCCGCCCAGGATCGCCGCGTAAACGCCGAGCATCTGGGCGTAGGCGTCGTCTTTGTTTTGCACCGCGGCGTTCACGCCGTTCCTGATGAACTCCTCGAAGGCGCCGGCCGCGTAGCGAAACGGAAAATCCGCCATATCGACAACGTGCGTCGTCGGAAGATTGCGGCGTCCGCGTTCGGTCATTTCCGCCGCAGTGAGAGCCGTGAGGTATTCTTCAATCGCAGCTTTGGACATCGATGGCCGGCCTACGGAGTTAAAGAGCGGCCTGGGAGCCGCGCTCGCAAACGGTCTTGAAGACCTCGAGTCCAACGGCCTCCCGGCCGCTTCCTCTATCCCATATTTACCTCCCCATATTTACCTCAAGGCCGAACAAGGGAAGCGGCGGCCTCAAGGTCTTGGCGAAGTTTCTCTAAGCGCATGGAGTTCAAGTGACCTGGACGAACATCACCTTCGAGCCCGGCGTGTGGAAGGACGATTCACCGCTGAAAGCCCAAGGCTATTATATCGACGCCGATAAAATCAGGTTTGTAAACGGCCTGCCAGAGACGATTTACGGGTGGGAGCGGGCGAGCGCGTCGATCCTCCTGGGCCTTTGCCGCGGCCTCTTCACCTGGCAGGACAATGCCCGCAGCGCTTACGCCGCGCTGGGCACGCACCTGCGTCTTTATGTGATGGACCAGGACGGCGCGGTCACCGAGATCACGCCCGCGGCGGGTTACGACCGGCAATTGGTCAGCTTCGCAACCACCCTTGGATCGGCGACGGTCACGCTCACCGGATGGGCGCATGGCCTGGCGCCCGATCAGAAATTCAAGTTCGAGAATGCAAGCGTCGCCGCGGTCGGCGGCGTGAGCCTGGACGGCGTCTACACGGTCCTTACGGTTGAAGGCGCGGCATCGCTCACGTTCACGGCCGCGCAGACGGCGTCCTCCAGCGCCGGGCCGGCGGCGGCGCGCGTGGACATCACCACCTATCTCGCGCCGGGGCAGGCGGACGGTCTCGGGGGCCTTGGGTTCGGCACGGGCGGCTACGGCTCGGGCGGCTACGGCGGCGGCGCGTCGTCCTATGCGCTGTACCCGCGCACCTGGGCCTTCGACCAGTGGGGGCAAAATCTTCTCGGCAGTCCGCGGGGCGAGGGCCTCTATGAATGGGCGCCGAACTTCAGCGCATCGGAGCTGGTGACGAACGGGTCGTTCTCGTCCGCGGCGGGCTGGTCGGCCGGACCGGGCTGGTCCGTCGGCGGCGGCGCCGCGGCCGGCAGCGCGGGAACTTCGGCCAGCCTCGAACAGAACATCGTGCTTCAGCCGGGCGCGTGGCACCTGATGACCTTGAACTTGACCGTCGAGGCGGGATCGCTGGCGGCGATCTCCGGCGGCGGGACCATCGGAACCGGCCTCGCGGCGAGCGGCAACACGCGCCGCGCCTTCTATGCCGGCGGCGGATCGACGCAATTGCGTTTACTGAAGGATCCGGCTTTTGCCGGCACCGTCCATGACGTGTCGGTGCACGTCCTGACCACCGCGCATTTGGTGCCGAACGCGCCGACGCAGATCGGGTCGATGTTCGTGACGGCCGAGCGCATGGTGGTGGCGTGCGGCTCCAATCTCGACGGCGCCTTCGATGCGCTGCAGGTGGATTGGAGCGATGCCGAGGATCATCAGGCCTGGACGCCGACCAGCGCCAATCTCGCGGGCGGCTACACGCTGCCGGCGGGCGGACGTATTGTCAGGGGGCTGCGGGGCGCGCGCGAGAACCTCATCTGGACCACAGATGCATTATGGTCCATGCGCTTCAACGGCAATCCGAACACGGTTTACGACTTCACCGAGATGGGCCGCGGCTGCGGACTGATCGGCCCCAACGCCGCGGCGCAAATCGCCGGCGTCTGGTACTGGATGACGCCGACCGGGGCTTTTTACGCCTATGGCGGCACGCAGCCTCACCTGCTGTTCTGCACACTGGCGCGCGACGTGCGCGATCATCTGGCGTGGGTGCAGCAGGACAAAATCTATGCCAGCCGCGTGACGGGCAAGAACTACGCCGAGGTCTGGTGGTTCTATCCGGATCTGCGCGACGGCAACGAATGCTCGCGCTACGTGGTCTATGACACGATCCGGGGAACGTGGAGCTGCGGCCGGTTCGACCGCAGCGCCTACGACGACGGCGCGGTGTTCGAGCATCCGTTGGCGGCCGATACAAACGGCCGTGTGTGGTTCCATGAAAAGGGCTTCACGCAGGATGGCGGGCCGCGCGCCTGGTTCGTCACCAGCGCCTTCAACGCGCAAGGCGACGGCCAACTCGTCGTGAACGGCGTGCGGCCCGACGCCGACGACCTGCAAGGCGGCTACGCCATCGCCTTCACCAGCAAGATCCGCAGCGCGAAGGGAAACGCGCAGCGGTCCTATCCCGCGCTCGGGGTGACGGCCTCGACGGGCGAGCGCTGCGTGCGCGTGAAGGGCGAGCAGGTGAGCTTCACCATCTCCGGCGACGCCGCCCCCAGCTACTGGCGCCAGGGCGCGCTCGCCATGGACATCCTCGTCAATTCGTCGCGGCGATAGGGCACGGCACTGAAATGACATTCTCTCCCGATCCCCTCATCAGAGTCGCCATCCTGGAGGAACGCTTGGAAGGGCACGAAAGACTATGCGCCGAACGCTACGGCCAGATCGCAAAATCCTTCGACCGCATACACAGCCGGCTCGATTGGATCATCCGCGGTCTGGTGAGTGTCCTGGCCTCGGTGCTGGCCTGGATTGTCGTCAACGGCGTTCCCTGGCCGGCCGGCTGACGCGATTCCATCACCTGTTGGCGCGTGCGCCGACATTTTCATCACAAGGAGGAACGCCATGCCCGATCTGGAAATCCTTTCTCTCAGCCTGGCCGCGAAAACGCTCACGTTCGGGATCGCCGCCGTTTCGCTTTACCACGTCGGCATTTTTTACGACCGCAAGAACAAGATCGATTGGGAGCACGTCTATGATGGCATGGAGACCGATCCTCACGCGATGTCTCGCTACTTTGGCCTTCGTATCCTGGCCTTCGCCGTCCTGGCCGCTTGGATTTACGGATAAGTACGACCGGCCGATTCAACGGGCGGTCAAACGCTGGTGGCCGGATTTCCCGGTCTGGAAACTCTGGAAAGCGCAGCTTTATCAGGAATCGCGCCTGGACCCGGCGGCGGTCTCTCCGGCCGGGGCGCGGGGTCTCGCGCAGTTCATGCCGGCGACATGGCGCGAGATCGCGCGCCGGCTCGATCTTGGAGGTTCGCCGCATGACGAGATCGCCATCGATGCGGGCGCCTATTACATGGCGAAATTGCGCCGGACCTGGCGCCGCGACCGTTCTTCGCTCGAACAAAACCAGCTCGCGCAGGCGTCCTATAACGCGGGCGCGGGAAACATCCTGAAGGCGCAAAGCTATTGCGGCGGCGCGCGCCTTTGGCCGGCGGTGCGCGAATGCCTGCCGCGCGTCACCGGCGCGGGACATGCGCGTGAGACCATCACCTACGTCGAGCGCATCGAGAGGTGGTGGCGTGAAATGGAGTTGACGCCATGACCTCGCTCAAAGCCCTCTTCGGGCTCGCGCTGCTGGGGCTTTTCACCGGGCTGTGGCTGCGCGGCGCGCACGACGCGGCGCGGGCCCGGACCTCGGAAGCCTTGCTTGCCTCGGCTGTCGCCATGGGCAACGCGAATGCCGAGGTGGCGCGCCTGCAAGCCCTCCAAACGCGAAGGATCGACGCGATTGCGTCTGTGAACGCCCTGAAAAAGCGCGACCTGCGCATGGACTCCGACACAAGACGAAAGGTGATACACGATGCGCCCCCGAATGCCGACGGTCCCCTTGCTCCTGTTCTTCGCGATCAGCTTGACCGCCTGCCAAAGCCCCCAGGTGCAGACGCGCGTGATGACGCTGCCGCCGCCGGCGATCCCGCCGTCGCTGCTGCTGCCGAGTGACGGGCCCTACCGTCCCTCGCCGGGCGCAACCCAACGTGACGCGGCGTTCGTGATCGCGGATTTCATCGAAGCCCTCGCTTCATGCAACGCCGACAAGGCCGCGATTGCTTCGATTTTTAGGGAGTATGAAAACGGAGCGGCCGGACAGCGCGATTGACGGGTAACGCGCGGCTCCGAAAGAACAAGGCTCAAGCGTCGTTCGCCGGCATCTCGCTGTAAAGCGCCGCATGAGCCTCGGCAACGCGCTCCGACGAAAACGCCTGTTCCATCATGGCCCGGCCGGCCCCGGCGAAGGCGCGCCGGTCCGCCGGATGCTCCATCATCCATTGCATGGCGTCGGCAAGCGCCGCGGCATCGTTCGGCGGAACGACGAGGCCCGTGCGGCGGCCGATGACGATTTCGGTGCTGCCGGGAATATCGGTGGCGATGAGCGCGCGGGCCGAGGCGGCCGCTTCCGAGAGCGCGCGGGGCAGGCCTTCGCCGCCCAGCGACGGTAATATGAGCACATGGCAGGCCGCGATATAAGGTTTCACGTCGGCAACCTGACCTGCAAAAGCAAGACCCGCCCGCTGCTTCCATTCGGTGAGAACGTTTTCGGGAATGGATGACGGATTGTCGGGATCGGGCGAACCGCAAAGGGTGAGTTCCGCCGCGAAGCCGCGCGCGCGCAGAAGCCGAAGCGCTTCAACGGCAATGTGAATGCCCTTCATATAGAGAAGGCGGCCGATCACAAGGAAGCGGAAGGGGGCCTCGGGTGGTTCGGCCATCGGGGTGAATTTTGTGAGATCGATCCCCGTGCCGTGGATGAGGCGAAGATTCCGCGCGGGCACGCCCATGCGCCCCTGCACGAGCGCCATGTCGTGCCGGTTGATGAGAAGGATGCGCGCGCCGTTGAAACAAGCCGAGAGCTTCAGGACCAGGCCACACACGGCCTGAACCGCGCGCGCCGCCGGAGAGCGGCTCATGAAAATGAAACCAAAGCCGTGGATGGCGTTGATGACCGTCGTCTTCCGTCCCATGGCCGCCAGCGAGCCGAGGATCGAAGATTTCAGGGCGATATTGTGCAGGACGTCCGGGCGCACATCCGTCAGCAATCTGCCGACGCGGATCAGGTCCGGAAGGACGTAAGCCAGCGATACGACGAGTGAAGGCGAACGTTTCCAGTCGAACGGAATGATCGTGATCTCGCCGTCGGCGCGGTCGAGATCGCCGGGCCGGCAGCGGCCGGCGACATAAATCTCGTAACCCTGCGCGCGGGCGCCGCGGATGAGCTCCTTGCGCAGCGCGTCAAAGAAGTAGAACTCGGTCACGAGGAACAGAAGGCGCTTGCGCGGCAATTCCCCGGGATTCAAGACGCGGACCGCGCCTACGGCGCCGGCGGCCGTCAGGCCGAGCACCGCCAGCCACCAGCCCTGCCACGCCCCGAAACTCAAGGACCAGAGAACGGCGCTGGTCGTGACGGTCGCGCACACCGTGGCCAGAGTCATGCGGGCCGGCGCGGCGGCCAGCAGCTTTCTGAATCCCAGAACCGCGGTCGCGAGAAACAGCGCCACGCCGATCCCACCCAGTTCCAGCCACAGCTGAAGCATTCCGTTGTGGGGATGCAGGAACGTGGTCTTGCCCTGGAACGAGGGCAGCATCGTCGCGGACCCGCCCAGCACGCGCGCGGAATCGAAGCCGTAGCCCTGCACGATACGTGCTTGAATGAGCTCGTGCACATATCGCCAAATCTCGATGCGGTATCCCCAGTTGGGATCGACATGCTCGATCAGCCACCGGTGCAAGCCGGCGTCCGCCGCGCTTTCCGCGATAAATCCCCAGCCCACCATGCCCGCGGCCATCGCGGCCATCAGCAGGACCGCGATCCCGCGTCCGCCCATGAGAATGAGTATGAACACCGCGGCGCCGCACAGAATGGCAACGACTTCGGCGTCCATGGGATAGAAAACGCCGACCGCCAACGTCACGCCGATCCACAGGGGAAAGGCGATCAAGGCCCCCACGGCGCGCGCGAGAAGGACCGCGCAAACGAAGGAGGTGGTGCACAGCAGCACCAGGCCGCCCGAGAGGGTGGTGAGCCGCTGGAAGACGGTATCCGCCGTCCGGTCGAGACCGATGAAAAAACCGCCCGTCGCACGCTCGACGGCAAGCAGGACAAGAAGCGCGCCGGCGGCGTAAAGCGCGTACGGTGTCCACCGCTTCATCGCATCGTCCGATTGCCGAGCGATCAAGACGCACAAGAGAGCGCCGGCGACAATCGCCGCGCCTGTCTTGAGCCAGGTCTGCCAGGGCATGTGAGGCGCCCAGAACACCGACGCCAAGCTCCATGCCAAAAACAATCCGCCGCATAACCCCATTGGCGTCGCGATCGCGAACCGCGGCGTGAAACGCCGTTCGTCCTGCAAGAACAAGCCGAGCGCGGCCAAAATCACGGTGGCGACCGCGATATCGCGGCTCCAGGCGATCAGGGGGATCGTCATGAGGCTGAGCCCGCCCAACAGGCGCGGCGCAAGGGGTGTTGCCCGCGGATTATCCACGCAAGCAGTCCTCTAAAATACCGTGGATCGCGGCGGCCGCGATGGAGATGTCGTATTTGGCCTCCGCGCGGCGCCGGCTTTGCGTCCCCAGCGCGGCCAGCAAAGCGGGGTCGTCATGGAGTTGACGCAGCCGCCGGTACCAGTCGTCCGCGCTGCGGCAGTGGAAGCCCGTCACCCCATCTTCCACGATGTCCGTCGCGATCCCGACCGGTGAGGTCAGCGCCGGTTTTCCCGCGGCCATATACTGGATGATCTTGTAGCCGCTTTTCCCCCGGGTCCATGGGCTGTCTTCCAGCGGACAAATACCGACCGAAAGCCGGGGCAGGGCGGTCTGCTCAGCCGCTTCGCTCCAGGCGATGCGCGCGCCGGGAAGGTCGGGAAATTGGGCGCCGTCCATGCCGATGAATATCGCCTTCGATCCCGTTTCGCGCAGGAAGCGTGCGAGCGGCTCGCGCAGGATATGCAAGGACTGGTTCGCCGTCATGGGCGTGCCGATCCAGCCAACGGTAAATGGCACGCTCACTGGGGCGGACGGCGGGAAGGCGGCCGTGTCGACCGCGCTGAAGACAAGCCGGACATCGCGTGCGCCGGCCTCGCGCGCAATCCCGGCCATCATCGGGCTGCCAACCGTGACCGCGTCCGCGCGGCGCATCAGCCTCTCGATCTTGTTCGCTCCGAAAAACCGGCCCTTGTAATAAAGGTGCTGCGCGTCATCGAAGTCGATGACCAGTTTCTTGCCCGTGAGAAGCGCCGCCTCGAGCGCGTAGGGCAGGAACGGAAACAACTCCTGCTGCAACCACACCACGCCGCCGCGATGAGCGCCGACGGCCGCGCCGATCCGGCCGGCGAGCGCCGCCATGAGCCGGGGAACGGACCTGCGCCCGTCCTTATAAAGACGGCGAAGATCCGTGTCGCTGAACAGCGCGTGGACGCGCACGTTCCATCCCCGGCGTTCCAGGTACGGGATATATTGCAGCACCCGCACGCGGCTGCTGGCGCCGAGGCGGTCATAGCGGGTCAAAGCGAGGACGGATCGGGCCATCGTCTCAATCACCTTTCGCGGGCGCCGAGCGTCACGAGGCTCGTGCCGGAGATGAGGTTGATCGAGAGAAGGCGGTAGGCCCGCAGCACGGCCAGGCCCGTAATGCTTTTTCCGCCGAAGAGGGTGCGCAAGAGGCGCAGCGGCAATTCCCCAAGGTAACTCGCAAGGATCAGCAGCGCCTGGGCGATGACGCCGAAGTGCAGGCGCGCGTAGGTAAAGCGGCTGCGCAAAAACAGGGCCAGCGCCATCCCGGTATCGTGCGAACTCGACACGCGGCCGATGTGGGCCGCGCGCGCCGCGGTCAGATAATAAGTCGCGGCTCCTCTGGAAGCGGCGCGCGCGCACAAATCGACGTCCTCGTAGTACAGGAAGAAACGCGGATCAAAACCCGCAAGGTCCCGGAACAAGGGCCGCCGGATCAGAAGGGCCGCGCCCATGACCTGGCCGACGGGGCCGCTGCGCGCGTGTCGGCCGGCCGGAAGAAAGGCGCGCGACAGGCCAAGGGTGCGTGTCATGAGAGACGCGAAGCTTGGAAGGTCCGCGCTGGTTTCGCTCACGGCGCCGTCTTCGCGCTCGATGGCCGGGCCAAGGATGCCGACCTGGCGATTAGCGGGGTCGTTCATGAAGGCGGCCGCAGCTTGGAAATATCCCGGCTTCAAGACGGCGTCGGGATTGAGGAACAGAATGAGCGGCGCGGCGCCGCGCGCCGCCCCGATATTGCAGGCCGCGCCGAACCCGAGGTTCGAAGTGTTGTGAACGAAATCCGCCGGGCCGCGCGCGCCGACTTGCGCTTCCAGGTCCGGCGCCCCGCCGCTGTTGTTCACGACGATCACGTTGGCGGCGACGCCGTCGCCTTGCGCGACCCGATGGACCGCGCCGACGCATGCGGCGGTATAGGCCGCCGAACGATAATTTACGATGACGACGTCCACGTGGGACATGATTGGCTATCAGCGCAGTGAATCGATGTACGCACCGATGGCACGGTCGTGCCATGGAACGGCACTGTCCTTAGCATGAAAGCCCACATGGCCTCCACCCGGCGTGATGGCCACGGAGAGCGGCTCATTTTGGAGCCATTCGCGGTTTGTATAGGACGCGAGGGGAATCCAGGGGTCGTCCGCGGCGGCGATGAGCAGGGTCGGCTTTGCGACCGCGCCCAGGCGGGGGCCCGCCGAACTGCGCGCGTAGTAGTCGTCCGCGCCCGTAAAGCCGCCCAAGGGAGCGACAATCCGGTCATCGAAATCGTAGATGGTGCGCAGCGCCGGCAAGCGGGCCGCCAGCGGCGTGTCTTTCACGATGAAGCGGCTGTCGCGCACGAGGAAGCCCAAGAGGTGGTGCTGATAGACGAAGTTGCGCCGCGCCATGATGCGCATCTGCGCGGCTTTCAGATCGATGGGGGCGCACACCGAAGCGGCGCCAATAACCCGTTCGAGCCCTTCGCGTTCGGAAAGCCCTTTCAAGAGCATGTTTCCGCCGAGCGACACGCCGACGAGGAAGACGCCGTGCGCGGTGAGTTCGCCGGGAAGGGCGGCGAGAGCGTCGCGCAGATCCTGACTGCGTCCCGCATGATAGAAGTGCCGGCACTTGCCGCGTGACGGGCCTGCGTTGCGCAAGTTCAAGCGCAGGACCGGGTGCCCGCGCGAGAGGTGATAGGCCGTGCTCGCGAGGATGTTGCGGCTGGTCTCCGATCCGGTCAGGCCGTGGATCAAGACGACCAGAGGTTTCGTTCCATTCTCGGACGGCAGGTTCAGGGACGCGATCAAGGCGTCGCCGCTGCCGTCGCGCAACGGAAGCTGAAGGCTATGGCGGCGATATGCCGCGAGGTCCGGCGGCGCGAAATGGAGCGTGTTCCGCAGCGTCTGCAAATCGCCGCCCAGCCACGGCGCGCGCGCGTGAAACGGCGGCAGTTCGCACGCGATCAGGCCAAGGCGTCGAGGGTTATTGCTCATAGTGGTTTGGCCGCCGGTGCGCTAACATGACGGGGCTTAACGGCGTGCGGGAGCCCCATGATCCGAGTCTTTCGCGATTGGTTCCTAGATCAACTGGCGATGTACGCGGCCTATCATAAAGACAGGCGCAACCAGCTTACGCATTATGTCGGCGTTCCCATCATCATTTTCTCGATTTTGACCGTTCTGATCCAGGTCCCGCCGGCCGGGCCGGTCTCGGCGGCGGGCGCTTTTCTCGGAATCATCCTGTTGTCTTACGTCGTGGCGGTTCCGCTCATCGGCGTTCTGTCGGCGGTCGCCTGCCTCCCGCTCTACGTCCTGGCGGCGGGCGTCGCGGAGATGGAACCGGCGCCGCGATGGAGCGTGGCGGCCGCCTGTTTTGCCGGGGGCTGGGCGATCCAATTCGTCGGTCATATTTTCGAAGGCCGCAAACCCGCGTTCCTGAGCAACGCGCTGCAGCTTTTCATGGCGCCGGCGTTTCTCATCGCCGAACTCATGTTCGCCGCCGGGCTGCAACGGAGCCTTGCCGATCTTCTGCACGTCCGCGCGCGGAAGTACGCGCGACCTTGACGACAGGAGCCCCGGCTACGCGGGGCCGGTGACGACCGGCACGTCCTGATCGCTTCCCCAATCGAGCCAGCTGCCGTCGTAGATGGCCACGTCGTCCTTGCCGACAAGATACGCGCCGAGCGCCAGGGCGCAGGCCGAGACGCCCGAGCCGCAGGTGGTCGTCAGCGGTGCGCCAAGATCGATGCCGGCGGCCGTGAAGCGTTCGCGGATAAAGTCGGGATTTTTCCAAACCTTCGTGTCGGCGTCGATGAGGTACGCGAACGGAAGGTTCCGGCTGCCGGGAATATGCCCGGAGCGCAGGCCGGGACGCGGTTCCGGTTCCGTCCCTTCAAAGCGGCCCTGTCCGCGCGCATCAAGCACCTGGTAGGAGGGCGCGCCGATGTTCGCGCGCATGTCTTTCTTCGCGCGTAAAGCCGGCGTGGCGCTGACCCGAAAGTCCGCCGGCGGCACGCTGGATACGGCCTGCGTCATCGGCCGGCCCTCGGCCGTCCACTTGGTGCGCCCCCCGTTCAAGACCGAGACGCGATTATGTCCAAAGGCGCGGAACATGTACCACACGCGCGCGGCCGCGCAGGTGCCGCCCAGGTGGTCATAGGCAATCACATGGTGAGTGTTGCCGATCCCCAGGGCTTCGACCTTGCGCGCAAAGACACCGGCGCTGGGGAAGGTATGTTCTTTCGATCCGCCCGGCTCCGCGACATCGTTGATGTCGAAGAAGATGGCGCCCGGGATGTGGCCTTCCAGGTATTGCTTGCGGGCCGGTTCAACGCCGCCCGGCACGAAATAACTGACATCGACGATTCGGACATTGGGGTCGTCCAAATGATCCGCGAGCCACTGCGTTTCCACCAAGGCGGGGGTCTTGCCGTTCATCTTTATGCCTTCCATTGCGCCCGGATGAGGTCGCGATTGAGGAAAAACCACTGCGCCAGGATGAGGGTCGCCGCGTTGGTCAGCGCGCCGGCCTCCATCAGATCTTTCAACGCGTCTTCGCCGAGCACCTTCGCCCGGATGTGCTCATTCTCGCCCGGCAGCCCAAAGATGCCGCCGGCGCCTTCGGCGGAAATGCGCCCCAGATATAAGGTGATCGTTTCCGAGGTTCCACCCGGGCTGGCGAGGTAGCGCTGCACGGGCCAGAGGTCGAGCACGGTGCGCCCGGCTTCCTCCTCGGTTTCGCGGCGCACCACGGTCTCCGGCGCTTCGCCGTCCTCGATGATCCCGGCGACGACTTCCAACTGCCAGGGATCCATCCCGCCCGCATACGCGCCGACGCGGAACTGTTCACAGAGGACGAATTGCCTCAAGGCCGGATCGTAGGGAAGAAGGGCCGCGGCATGCCCGCGCTCGAAAACCTCGCGGCTCATGGGCGCGCTCCACCCGCCGCCGAACAATGCGTGACGCAAGGTATAGGCGTCGACGCGGAAGTAGCCCTGAAAAACAGTGCGTTTTTCGATGATGTCGATGGCCGCGGGCGGCGAAGGGTCGCTCATCCTCAAGGCGTAGCAGGTCGCCTAGATTTCGCCAATGACGACTTGGTTCCGGCCCGCCCGCTTTGCGCGGTAAAGCGCATCGTCGGCGGCCTGCGTCATATCCAGAACCGATTTGAAGGTGGGATAGGTTCCGATGCCGCAACTGAACGTGACACGGAAGGGACCTTGCTCGGATTCGTGCTCCAGGTCCTGCGCGGCCTCGCGCAGTTTATCCATGACCTCCTTGGCCGCGGCCGCGTCGGTATTCGGCATCACGACCGCGAATTCCTCGCCGCCGTAGCGCCCCACGTAATCGACCTGCCGCAAACGATTTCGCACAAGATGCGTCACCCGCAGGATAACCTGATCTCCCACGACGTGGCCGTAGGTGTCATTGACCGACTTGAAATGGTCGATATCGATCATGGCGAAGGACACGGGGTTCTGGGTACGGCTGGCGACGCTCAGCTCGCGTTCCAGATTGCGCAGGATATTGGTGTGATTGAGCAGGCCCGTCAGGCTGTCGCGGTCGGTGAGTTTCTTCAGTTCGCGGTAACGGTTCGCGCGGCTTGTCACCGCGGAAATGAGCTGGCCGGGCTGCAGCGGCTTCGGCAGGAAATCGTCGGCGCCGAGGTGGCGGGCGCGCAGTTGAAGGTCCAGCCGCGATTCGGTCGACAGGAAAAGAATCGGAATAGTGGTGTAGGCCGGGAATTGCCTGACGATCTGCGCGAGATCGAGGCCGGTACATTCCGGCATATAGAGATCCATGAGGATAATGTCGGGATCGAAGCCTGACAGCGTGTCGAGCAATTTGGACGGCCGGCGGATCACCCGCGTTTCCATGCCGGCGTGCTCAAGGGCCGCTTGATAGAACGAGGACAGCGGCCCGTCGTCCTCGGCGATGACGACGCGGTAAGGCCGGTCGTAATCGTGTTCTTCCAGCGCCGTGATGCGTTCGACCAGGTGCTCAAGCTCGAACGGCCGTGCGATGAAGGCCGCTGCGCCATGGCGGACGGCGCTTAAGCGGTCCGCGAAGCCCGTCTGGCTGGAGCAAAGAATGAGCGGGAGATGCGCCAGCGACATGTTGTGCCGCAACACCTCGAGGTGCCGATCCCCGGCCGAGACATCCGCGAGCACGATGCCGCGTTCGCCGCGCGACAGCTCCGCGGGCATATCGTCCGCGGTCCTTAGGATCTCGGCCCGATAACCGTAACCTTCCAGCGCATCGCGAAGGGAAACGGTGTCGGTCTCCGCGGGGCCCGCGAGGACCAATACATAAGTGGGGCGACGATGCGTCTCGGCCGCGGCCGGCGTATCGCCCATGTCCTCAAGGTCGATGGCTTCGCCCGGCGCCGCGGCGGCGTCCTCGAGCGCCTGGATCAGCATCTCGACCTGGGCAATCTCTTCCAGCGAAAGGCCTTGCGCATGCCCGCCGCCGGCCTGCTCCGAAACCAGCCGGAACAATCCGTCGAGCGGCGCGGCCGCCGTGCTGATGCGGGGAAAGCCAAAACTCTTCCCCGCGCCCGCGAGGGTGTGAACGATGTCGTGAATTTTGACGAGAGCTGAACGGGCTTCGTCCGCCGAGGGCGCGTTGGGAATCAGGCCCCAAATCCGCCGGACCTCATGGATTTTGGCGGCCAGGCTTTCGCCGAATTCGGCGCTCAGACCGGCGAGACGCTGTACGAGGGCATCGTGGTTGGCCGCCGAGGCGCCGAATTCTGCGATGGCCGTCATAGCTCAGCGTTCCCCGGCGCTCGTTTCTTGCGGAAGCGCCGCGTGTCTTCGCGGAAGCCCCCTTGCGTCGCCCGGAAGCAACAGTGGCGCGCGGTCCCCACCCCGTCAATATGCCCCCGCCAACAGCCTCAATCTTTCCGAAAAGGCGTTTAAATATTTGATCTAAAGCCTCGATTCGGAAAATGATGTGACAGTTCCGATCGCGGTGAATCGAGCGCGCATTACCCATGGCGGCCAAGACCGACCCCATCGACATCTTTTTCGAAATGCCGCTCGACAAGTGGCAGATCTTCGACAGCAAAACGCTGAGCAAGTCCAAGATCGTGCTGTTGCACGACCTGAAGCCGGTCGTCGACATGTTCAACGCCGACGGCGTGGGAATCGGCGTGCGCACCGCCTCGGAAGTCATTCGCGAAATTTCGCTCAGCGCGCACGACCAGAAGCGCCTTGTCTCGCTGATGAATGCACGCAGCTTCGACGTCTATTCGGTGCGCGCGGCCCTCAACGATCATATGACGGACGAGGAACTGGAGCAGATCAAATTACCGCCCCAGGAGCAGGAGCGTCTCCAGGGCTACATGAACAATTATTCGCGCGGGCTTCTCAAGGCGATCCTCGACGGCACCGACGTGAAGGTGACGGGGCGGTCATCCCTTTCAAGCATTCTCGACGGCGCGAACCGCGGCGCGATCCTGAAGAACCTTATAGACATCGCCGCCCGGCTGAGAATTGAGCCGACCGAAATCGTCGTCTATATCTCCAAGCTCAGCGAAATCATCCTCGCCATTTCCTACTATCAGCGCGTCTACGACGGCCTGCTCGCCGACTTGCGCGAGCTGCTCTCGGATACGAAGAAACTGCACGATCAAGACACGCTCACGATGCGGTTTCCGGGGATGAAGGAAGAAACCCAGGAGGCTTTGACCGCCGGCCGCCATACGATCCTGACCCTCAACGGCTATTTCGATCAGTTTCACAAGGTCGAGAAGTTCTTCGACGAGATTACGCCCGAGAAGTTCAAAGCGCTGCACGAGAGTGTTGAAATCCATTATCGCGCAATCGGCATGATCGTCTGCTTCTGGCAGATCAAGATCAACGAGTGGCGGCGGCGCTTCTGGGACGGCAAGGGAAAGCGCCGCGATTCAACCTGGGAGCAGCGCTATAACTTTTTCAAGGATACGGTCTATCACAATCTCTACACGATCGAAGACAACGTGGAGCTGATCAAGAACGCGAAGCTCGACCTTTAATACGCGCGCGCGGGCCTCCACCCGCGCGCAGGAACAACCTCAATCGCCGTCCGTTCTGCACTCGCCGCATGGCGCAAAGAGCGGCGATTCAAAAAAGCGGTTAGGAGGTTAAAGATGGTTAAGTACACACTTGCGGCTCTCGGCGTGGCGGCCTTGATCGGCGCGGCGCCCGCGATGGCGGCCGGCACAACGAACGCGGGCGCCGGCGCGACTGCTGGAACCGCGGCAAGTCCTGCGATGCCGATGGGCCGCGCCGAAGCGGGTAAACTCATCGGCCAATCGGTGGAAAACACCGCCGGCGACCGCATCGGCGAAGTCGAAGCCGTGAATATCGGCACCGACGGCAAGGTCACGAGCGTCATCGTCGGGGTCGGCGGTTTCCTCGGCGTCGGCGAACGCGACGTCGCGCTCGGCTGGAAAGACCTTCAGATCACCGACAACGGCGGCAAGGTGGTCGCGAACTTGAGCAAATCGAATCTGGAAAGCATGAAGGCGTACAAATATTCCGACCCGAAGCATCGCGGAACGGTCTTCGAAGACAAGTCGCGCTAAATTAAATGCGGCCGGCAGGACAGGGCGGCCTCGCGCCGCCCTGTTTTTTTTACAGGATGCCCAGAACCCGCTCGGGGGGACGTCCCAGGGCCGCCTTCTCGCCGTTCACGACGATCGGCCGCTCGATGATCTCCGGGTGAGCGGCCATCGCCGCGACGAGGTCGGCTTCCTTCATCGCTTCGGCGTCGATCTTCGCCGCCGCGGCTTCTTTCTTCCGCACGATGTCCTTCGCCGGCACGCCGAGCGCTTTCAATATTCGTTTGAGTTCGGCCTGGCTGGGCGGCGTCTCGAGGTATTCGACCACATGCGGCGAAAGACCCTTGCCTTCAAGAAGAGCGAGGGTCTCGCGCGACTTTGAACAGCGGGGATTGTGATAGATCGTCAGCGCCATGGCGGGTCTCCGGTCTTGGGACCGGCAGAGTGTCCGCGCGGGCCGCGCAAGACAAGCAGAAACCCCGGGCCGGGCCATTCTGGCCCGCACCCGGGGCGGTGGTCACCTCGTGGAACTTGGCGACTTAAACTTGGCGACGTGGAACTTGAACTACTCTTTCACCACGCCGCGCACTTCGACGAGCTGCGAAGCGATGGCTTCGTTCAGTTCGTTATGGGCGGCTTCGAGCTCCTGAATCTTGACGCGGTAGCCGCGCAGTTGTTCGAGCTCGGAATCTGTAATGGGCTGGCGGTTCGACGCGATCGCAAGGGTCGTGCCGATGTATTTCGCCTTCAACTCGGCGACGAGCTTGGCGAGGTCGATCATTTCCCGCGGATCGATCACTTCGACATGACGTTTGAGGGAGCGGCGCATCTCATCCTCGATGATGTGGGCGATGTGGCGCGTGAACTGGCTGGCGGTCAGCGCCGCCGGCGTCGCACGGGTCTTGTCGCTGACCGCGGGCGCCGCTTCGGATCTCGTGTCGCTCTGACGCCGGCGCACAGCAATGAAGTCAATGACGGACATAAATACTCTTCCCCATAGCCTCGGACGGCCACGCATCCCGCGGCCTCACGCGCCTATTTCAGCAATAAGCGTGCCAAGAAATTTGCCTTAATAAAAATGTTCGTAATCAGGGACTTATGCTGTATTTTAAGACTGCGTTCAGGGGGGTTAACGCGTTCAGGCGACCGAACGTGCCGCGTTGGCGGAATTGCTAGGAAAGGTCTGCCGGGTCGCGCGGTCGCACGAGGGGGGCGTTGCGGGCCAGGTAAGCTACCGTTAACGTTTGAAAAACAGACGCGGCGATAGGGCCGAACAGAGCGGGGAAAAAATGTCAGAGGCAGCGCCGCGCGGCGGAAGACTCTTCATCCGGAAATCGGTCGACCAAGTGCAGCGCGAGGCTGCCAATCATCATCTCAAGCGAACCCTCGGCGCGTTCCACCTCATCCTTCTCGGCATCGGCTGCACCATCGGGGCGGGCATCTACGTCATGACCGGGAACGCCGCGGCAAACTTTGCCGGCCCCGGCGTCATGCTCTCCTTCATCGTCGCCGGCACCGCCTGCGGCTTCGCGGCGCTCTCCTACGCCGAACTGGCCTCGACCATGCCCGTCGCGGGATCCGCCTACACCTATTCCTACGCGACCATGGGCGAGGTGTTCGCCTGGATCATGGGCTGGCTTCTCGTTCTGGAGTACGGCGTGGCGGCGGCAACGGTCGCGGTGGGATGGTCCGGATACGTCACCAGCTTCCTCAAGGACTTCGGGATGGTGATTCCGCCGGAATTCACAAGTTCCATGGTCCAATCCGTCGCCGGTTCGGTGGGCCACCTCTCGTTCGATGTCACCGGCAACGTAAATCTTCTGGCCACGACGGGCATCCTGGCCGTCACGGCGCTCCTGGTGATCGGTGTTTCGGAATCCGCCAACGTCAATAACGTCATCGTCTTTATTAAAGTCGGCGTGCTCGTGGCCTTCATCGCCCTTGGCTTCGGCTTCATCAACACCGGCAACTGGTCCCCCTTCATTCCCCCGAACGAAGGGGGATTTACATATGGGCTTCAGGGTGTGTTCCGCGCCGCTTCGGTGATCTTCTTCGCCTACGTCGGGTTCGAAGCGGTTTCGACCGCCGCCGCCGAAGCGCGCAATCCCCAGCGCGACGTGCCGATCGGCATTCTTGGGTCGCTGCTGGTCTGCACGACGATCTACATCGTCGTCGCGGCGGTTCTGACGGGCGTGGTCTCCTATAAAGAACTCGGCGTTCCCGAGCCGATCGCCCTCGCCGTCGACCGTATGGGCATGCCGGCATTCTCGTTCCTGATCAAAGTCGGCGCCATCGCCGGCCTGTCGTCGGTGATGCTGATCCTGACCTACGGCCAGTCGCGCGTGTTCTTCGCCATGGCTCGCGACGGCCTCTTGCCGCGCGCCTTCTGCAAGGTGCATCCGAAGTTCCGCACCCCCTATATCGGCACTATGATCCTCGGCGTGCTGATCGCTATCGCGGCTTCGCTGCTGCCGATCACCATTCTGGGCGACCTCGTCAGTCTCGGCACGGCCACGGCGTTCGGCATCGTCTGCCTCGCGGTGATGTCGCTGCGCACCAGCCGCCCGGAATTGCCGCGCCCCTTCCGCGTGCCCTTCGGGGGCGGTTTCGTGACCAAGCCGGTCATGGTGCTGCTCTCGACCCTGCTGGGCTTCGTGGGCCTGGCGATCTTCCGCTTCCTCATGCAGTCCCAATGGACCGATTACGGCGCCGCCGCGCTGATCGTCATCGCGGTCCTCTGGCTGGCGTCGGTGTGGCGTACGCGCCAGGAAAAGGTGTGGATGGGCTTCGCGCCGATGCTCGGCATTCTCTTCGCCTTCATCATGATCACGCCGCTGGTGGAAGACATCGTGACCAAGGCCATGAACGACGATCGTATTCCGGCCTATATTCTTGGAACCTATTTCGTGATCGGCGTGGTGCTGTATTCATTCTACGGCTACCGCAATTCGCGCCTCGCTCAAGGTCTCGATTGTGTGGACGATTCCCCGTTGCCGAGCCCGAATGAGGCCATCGTGCATGGGCTCGATGAGCGCCGTTGAACGGATCGTTGACCCTCTTGAAAATTGAAGGCCGCGCCGGCGAGGATCCTCGCGATCGCGCCGAAAGTTACCGGAGCTTCCGCAACGCGCTCGGTCAGTTCGCGACCGGTGTCACGGTCATGACGGGCCTTTCGCCGAACGGCGATCGCTTCGGCATTACAGTGACGTCTTTCAACTCCCTGTCGCTGGATCCGCCGCTCATTCTGTGGAGCCTTGGCCGCGAAGGGGGCAGTTTTGCCTGCTTCCAAGCGGGCACGCCCTTTGCCGTCAACGTGCTGTCGGCCGGCCAGAAAGACATGGCGGAGCGCTTCGCGCGTGTGGGCATCCCGAAGTTCGAAGGCGTCGCGACGCAGGACGGCCTCGACGGCGTACCGTTGATCGCGGGCGCCTCGGCTTACTTTGAATGTCTGGTGGAAGCGCGGTATCCGGGCGGCGACCACGACATCATCGTCGGCCGCGTGCGGCGCCTGTTCAATATCGGCAAAGACCCGCTGCTTTTTCACAAAGGCGCCTTGCGCCCGCTCGGTTAAGTTAAGACGCCGACTTTGCCTTTCGGCGTGCCGAGAGTTTCCTGATAATCAGGCCGCCCACACCGGCGGGCGAAAGGTCACGCTCGCGATTGTCCGTCAGCACGTCGAGTTGCAGGCCGGCCCGAATGACGCGGTCGTCGTCGATTTCCCGCGCGACGATCTCCGCCGTCCCGAGATGCAGGTGATCGCCGACGTCCGGCTTGCCTTCAAACCGCAAAGAGAAGAAGTCGGCGATACTGAGGTTCGCGATCTCGGGCTTGATGGAGAGGCCATAGAAGGCCGCCACATCCTTGAGCAGGATATCTCCCGTGAAGGCGAATTCACCGAAGAACGGCTCGTTCGCCGAGAGAAGCTCGGCGTGCGCCGTGAACAATTGGTCGAGGCGGCTGACGCGGTCGGGCGGCGCGAGGAAGTAGGCGTAGTCATTGGCTTGGAGGATGCCCGCTTCCCCGGCCATGAGGATGTTCTGGTTCCGGATCACGAAGGCGGTGCGCGCCCACTTCGGCACCACGGCGCCGTTCATGACCGCGCTTTGCGCCGAGACCGGGTATCCGACCATTTCCAGGGCCAACTGGCCGGGAAGATCGAGTTCCGAGCGGTGGACCGAGGCCGCAGTACGGGGCAGGGCCAGGCCAAGCCTGCGGGCCGTCCACGTGAGTGTCCAGCCCTGCGAGAGCAGCGAGATGAACACGATCACGAAGGCGACGTTAAAATACAGGTCCGCGTGTTCGATGCCGGAGAGGGTCGGTATCGCCGCGAGGAAAATGCTGACCGCGCCGCGCAGTCCCACCCACGAGGCAAACAGTTTCTCCCGCTTGGAGAACTTCGAGCCGATGAGACAAAGCCACACGGCGACAGGGCGGGCGACAAACAACAAGAAGACGCCGACGAGCGCCGCCGGCAGGACATAAGTCAGCAGACGGGTAGGGGTTATGAGCAGGCCCAGAACGAGGAACATGACGATCTGGCTGAGCCATGTCGCCGCATCGTTCACGGTGACGATGCTGGCCGAAGCGCGCAGCGGCCGGTTCCCCAAGACGAGGCCGGCAAGATAGACCGCAAGGAAGCCGCTTCCGGACAGCACGGATGTCAGCGAATAGATGAGGACCGCGGCCGCGATCACCAGCAGCGGATGGAGGCCGCCGGGCAGATTGATGCGGTTCAGCGCGATCGATGCGGCAAAGCCGCCCAGAAGTCCCATCGCGGCGCCCACGACGGCGTGGCCGACAAGCGTTCCAAGCAGCGCAAGCGGCTCGATATCCAAGCCCTGTTGCTGGAGCGAGATGACTTGAACCAGCACAATCGTCAGGAAGACCGCCACGGGATCGTTGGTGGCCGATTCCATTTCAATTGTCGCGCCGATCCTCTGACGAATCTGGAGGCCGCCGGCATGGATCAGGAAAAACACCGCCGCGGCATCCGTGGACGCGATCACTGTTCCAAGCAGTAAGCCGTGAACGAGCGGGATATTCAGGATTTCCGCGGCGACAATCCCCGTCAGCGCCGCGGTGATGACGACGCCGAATGTGGCGAGCAGGAGGGCCGGCCGCACCGCGCCCTTGAGGTGTCCGATCTTGGTTCTGAGACCGCCGTCGAACAGGATGACCGCGAGGGACAGAGACCCGATGATATAAGTGAGGCGATAGTCGCTGAATGAGATGCCGCCCGGACCGTCCTCCCCGGCGAACATCCCGATGACAAGGAAGATCAACAGCAGCGGGGCGCCGAATCGCTGCGCGACAAGGCTCGACAGGATCCCGAGGACGACGAGCACCGACCCGAAGAGCAGAAGCGTATTTGCGGTGTCGATGCTGTTCATGCCGGCAGATGGTCCTTTGGCGCGCCCTTAGGCGAGCGCGCCCTTGAAAAGTTCGACGCTGCGCCCGTGCGCGAGGGCACAGGCTTCGGCGTTGTAGTGGTTCGGATCGTTGGCGCGGCAAAAGGCGTGCGGCATGCCTGGGTAGACATGCACCGCAATGTTGGACTTGTCCTTCACCGCCGCCTTGATGGCGTCGATCGCGTCCTGCGGAATGTAGGGATCGCTGCCGGCCAGGTGCAAGATCGTCGGCACCTTGATGTTCCGGACTTCCGCCAGCTTGGTGTTGATGCCCCCGCCGTAGTAGCTGGCGCAGGCGTCCGTATCGGTGCGCGCCGCCGTCAGGTACGAGAGAAGTCCGCCCAGGCAGAAACCGAGATTGCCGACTTTACCCGTACAGCCGGGGGTCCGGCGCAGGGTGTCGATGGTCGCCTGAATGTCCTCGACACCCTTATCGACGTTGAATTTCTGGTAGTAGCCGAAACCTTCCTGAAGCTGCGCCTCGCGGGTGGGGTCGAGCTGCACGCCGGGTTTCATGCGCCAGAAGATATCCGGCGCCAGCGCCATGAATCCTTGGGACGCGAACCAATCGGCGACCGCGCGGACCCATGGATTGACGCCGAAGATCTCCTGGATCACGACCACGCCCGGGCCTTTTCCCGAGACCGGCGCCGCCAGGTAGCCCGTGAAGCTCCCGTCCCTGCCGTCAATCGTGATGTCCTTGCCGCTCATTGGCCTCTCCCTCAACAAAACGCACGCGCATTCTGTCTTAGGAAGATTCGTCCGGATGCGCCAGGAAAAGCGGGTTTCCAGCCGGCCGCGATTTGCAGACAGCCCCGGGGAAATATTCTAAGGTTCGGCCCCTGTAGAGCATCGGGACCGCCGCGATCATGAGCCAAGAAAAGAAGACCGCCGGCCGCGCGCCGGGCCGCCTCATCGTCGGCCTCAGCGGCGCTTCGGGCATCGTCTACGGCGTGCGGATGCTCGAGGTTCTACGCGAGACGGGGCTCGAGATTCACCTCGTGATGTCGAAATCGGCTGAAATCACCCTGGCCCACGAGACCGACTATAAGGTCGCGGAGGTCAAGGCGCTGGCGCACGTCGTTCACCAGAACACCGATCTCGGCGCCGCGATTTCCTCGGGGTCATTCAAGACGATGGGCATGGTCATTGCCCCATGCTCCATCCGCACCGCCTCCGAGATTGCCCACGGTGTGACATCGACCCTCATGGCGCGGGCCGCGGACGTCGTCCTGAAGGAGCGCCGCCGTCTTGTTCTCATGGTCAGAGAAAGCCCGCTTCATACGGGCCATCTGCGTACGCTGACGCAGCTCTCGGAAATCGGGGCCATCGTCGCGCCCCCGCTGCCCGGCTTCTACGCGCGCCCAGGTACGATCGAGGACATGATCGGGCACACCGTTGGGCGAACCTTGGACCTTTTCGAGATCGAGACCGGCCTGGTCAGGCGCTGGCGCGACCCGGCGGGCGACGCGCAGCCGAAACGCAGGCAGAAGCGTAAGCCCGCCAAATGATCGCCTCGGCCCTCGACGAGGCCGTGAAGGCCAACCCGCTCTGGGACTTCGCGACCTGGGCCTATAAGCGCGAGGGGGTCGAGAAAGCCTGCCTCGCGTTGCAGAACCGTCTGAATGCCGACGTGAACATCATTCTGTTTTGCATCTGGCTGTCGTTCCGCGGCGCCGGGACGGCAAATCTCGCCGCTTACCTCGGCGCGGCGCTGAAGATCTCACGGGACTGGCAGCGCAATCTGGTCGAACCGGTGCGCACCAGCCGCCAAAACCTCAAGCACGTCCTCGAGACCGGTTCCTTCGCCGGCGCGGAACAGCAGGCGGCCGAGGCCCTGCGCGAGCGGATCAAGCAGTGTGAGCTCGATCTCGAGCACCTGCAGACCCTTGCGCTCTACGCCCTGGTCACCACCGGCGACGACCGGGGAGTGACCCGCTCGCCGGCCGAGCAAAAGGACGACGCCCACAACAACCTCACGGTCTATTTCGCCGCGTCGGGCATCAAGCTCGATCCCCTGGCCCAGACCCACGTCATGCGGATTTTGACGGCCATTTTCGGGGCTTAGGTCAAAATACCTGGCCTACACCTGGGGCCGGTTTTAGGCCCCCGCCACGACATCTTGGGTCAAAGAGAAAATCCCACCGGCGACCCACAAAATTCACGCCCCCCTGTCTTGGCCAGGGGGGGCTTTTATGGTGAGCTTCCCTTCGAACGGTGCACAAAAAAATGGGCGGTGCTTTTACGCACCGCCCCAAGTTTCAGGGACGCACCTCGGAACCGCCCTCAATTTCCATTGAGGGCGGTTTGTGTTTCTAAAGCGCGGCGAGCATGCACGCGACCAGGGGATGCCGTACGACATCCTGCTTCGACAGGCGAACCACGGCGATATCGGAAATGGAACTCAGGCGTTCGGCGATGTCCCCGAGACCGGACACGCCGGGCAACAGATCGCTTTGATCCGGATCGCCCGTGATGACCATCGTCGAGTGCCAGCCTAACCGCGTGAGCAGCATCTTGATCTGACCGTAAGTACAATTCTGTGCTTCGTCGATCACGACGAAGGCGTTGTTCAGTGTCCGTCCGCGCATATACGCGATGGGAGCGATCTCGATGGTGCCATCGGAAACGAATTGACGCAACCTTTTGCCGCCAAGACGGTCCGAAAGAGCGTCATAGAGCGGGCGCAGGTAGGGCGCCATCTTCTCTTCCATGGTGCCGGGCAGGTAGCCCAGCGCTTCGCCCGCTTCGATCGCCGGCCGCGACAGCACGATGCGGTCGATACGCGATTCCTCAAGGGCTTTCACCGCCGCAGCGATGGCGAGATAGGTTTTTCCAGTTCCGGCCGGTCCAATTGCCAGGGTCAGCGCTTTGCTTTCGATGGCCTCCATCAGCTGGCGCTGTGCATCGCTGTGCGGCTTCACGTTGCGGATAAAACTCTGGTCGCGACGTTCTTCGATCGGATCCCAACCCCCGGGGATCGCATGCAGTTGGAAACTGTCTTGGTTCTCGTGAAAATGCTTCTTTGTACGAGCTGACCGTTTGCCCATCTGGACCTTGTGCTCCTGACTGGTGAACTTACCCGTCCCGGCCCGGCGGATGCCGTGCGCGAGGTCGTCACGTCTGACTTCAGCGCCTCCTTCGCTTTTGTATGGGGATGCGGAAATGAAATGCGGCGGGCGATGGCCGTGCCCGCGGTCGTTCGGTGTGTTCAGGAAGGCTAGGGGCGTATGATCGCCGAAGGGATGCCGTCCGGCGTCCTCGCTATGGTCGGACCCCGTGTCGGTGTTAGCGTCGTAACCTTGAGTTCGCGCCGTCTGCATGAGCTCTGGCGAACGTCCCCTATTACTGTGGGAATTATACTAAAATTACGCGAAATGTCACCCCATTTTGTATGTATGTCCCGTGACACCCCAAGATGTGGCGGCTTGGGCGGCCACATTTGGCGTAAGATCACGCCGGGCTGTGGATAGAATTTGGTTCCTCTCGATTCCGTAAAGGGATGAGCGCCGATGACGAACGATGGACAGCGCCCCGACGATCCGCTCGCCGACCTCGCGCGCTGGATGGCGCAAGGTCAGCGCGTGGCGCTTGCGACCGTTGTCGCGACGTGGGGCTCGAGCCCGCGGCCTGTCGGAAGCCACATGGCGATCACCGCGAGCGGCGATTTCACCGGTTCCGTCTCGGGCGGATGCATAGAAGGCGCGGTTATCGCCGCCGCGCGCGAAAGCCTTGCGAACGGCCAGTCCAAGCTTCTCGAATACGGCGTGTCCAATGAGATGGCGTGGGAAGTCGGCCTGGCGTGCGGCGGCCGCGTTCAGGTTTTCGTGGATCCGTTGGCGCCATGAAAGCGCAGCTCCTTCACACGCTTCAGGAATGGCGCGCGCAAAAACGCGCCTGCGCCCTTGTCACGCGCTTGGTGTCCGGAACCTCGGCGCTCGTCGACGGCGCGAGCCAGACCGGCGAACTGGTTCTCACCGATTCGGAGCTTGAAGCCGTCCGGACGCGGATCGCCGCCGATCAGTCCGGCGCGGTGGAGGGCGATCTCTTCGTGCGCGTCTATGCGCCGGCGCTGCGGATGATCGTCGTCGGCGCGGTTCATATCGCAAAAGCCCTTGCGCCCATGGCGGCGCTGGCGGGTTTTGAGGTGATGGTCGTCGATCCGCGCGCAGGCTTCGCCCGGTCCGAGCAAATGGCGGGCGTCGCGGTCAAGGTCGCCTGGCCCGACGAAGCGATGGTTGAACTGAAGCCCGACCGACGCACCGCTGTCGTGACCCTCACGCACGATCCCAAGCTGGATGATCCGGCCTTGATCGTGGCCCTGCGCTCCGACGCTTTCTATGTCGGTGCTTTGGGGAGCCGAAAAACGCACGCCAAACGCCTTGAACGGCTCAAGGAGGCTGGTTTCTCCGATGAAGACGTGAGCCGCATTCATGGTCCCGTGGGCCTGGACATCAATGCCCTCACGCCCGCCGAGATCGCCGTTTCGATCGTGGCGCAAATTATCGATGTCCTGCGCGCCGAGGCGGCATGAAATACGGCAGTTTCCCCGTCGAAGCCGCGGTAGGGCTTGTTCTTGGCCATACGGTGCGCGGGACGGCGCTTCTGAAAAAGGGGCACGTCGTTACACCCGCCGATGTCGAGATGCTGAAGGCCGGCGGGATCGCCGCCGTCATCGGTGCGCGGCTCGATGCTGATGACATCGGCGAAGATGCCGCCGCCGGCCAAATCGCGGCCGCGCTCGCCGCGCCGCAAATTCAAGCCTCGCCCGCGCATACCGGCCGCTGCAACCTGATCGCGGGCGCGAACGGCGTCATGCTCGTGGAAAAATCGGCGGTGGACGCGGCCAATACCACGGATGAATCGGTGACGATCGCGACACTTCCTCACTTTGCAGCGGTGCGGACCGGGCAGATCGTCGCCACCGTGAAGATCATACCGTTCGCGGTTTCCGGCGGTGTGCTGGGCGAGGTGAAAGAAAAGCTGGGGCAGGGCGGTCTTCGCCTGGCTCCCTATCGCGCCAAGAAATTCGCACTGATCTCCACGCTCCTCCCGAGCCTGAAGCCGTCGGTGATCGCATCGACGGAGGAAATCGCGCGGCAGCGTATCGCCGAGATCAATGGAACGGTGACGCGCTCGGCCCGGATTGCCCATGACTCTCAAGCCGTCGCGGGAGAGATCAGGAAGGCGGTTGAGGGTGGGGCTGAAATCGTTCTTGTCGTGGGCGCTTCGGCGACCGCCGACCGCGAGGATGTGGCGCCGGCGGGGATCGTGGCCGCGGGCGGTGTCATCGATCATTTCGGCATGCCGGTCGATCCGGGAAATCTCCTGGTGCTTGCCCGCGTCGGCGCGTGTCCCGTTCTCGTGCTGCCGGGCTGCGCCCGCTCGCCAAAACTCAATGGGGTGGATTGGGTGATGCAAAGGCTCGCCGCGGATATCCCCGTGACGGGCCGCGACATCATGGCCATGGGTGTCGGCGGACTTCTCGTCGACACGCCGAGCCGGCCGCTTCCGCGCGCGCAGGCCGTACAGAAGCCCGCGCCGG
Organism: Rhodospirillaceae bacterium; assembly: GCA_041919675.1. Taxonomy (GTDB): domain Bacteria; phylum Pseudomonadota; class Alphaproteobacteria; order Rhodospirillales; family Rhodospirillaceae; genus SHVO01. The sequence continues at coordinate 27,376 of JAYRTJ010000024.1, forward strand.
CGCCGAAATCGAAGATCGCCGCCGTTGTGCTGGCCGCGGGCCAGTCGCGGCGCATGGGCGGACGCAACAAGTTGCTGATGAATGTCGCGGGAATTGCACTGGTGCGCCGTACGGTGAATGCGATCCTGGCTTCCCCAGTCTCCGAACTGGTCGTTGTAACAGGCCATGAGCCGGAGAAAGTTACAGAGGCGCTTCACGGGCTCAACGTCCGGATCGTGCACAATCCGCGATATGCGGAAGGTCTATCGACATCCTTGAAAGCGGGCCTCGATGCTGTGGGCGCGGCCGCCGCCGGGGCGATTATCTGTCTCGGCGATATGCCGGACATCGCGGCCAAGCACGTCGGTCCACTCATCGCGGGCTTTGATCCTGAGGAGGGGCGCGAAATCGGCGTGCCCACGCATAACGGCAAGCGCGGAAACCCCGTTCTTTGGGGACGCCGCTTTTTCCAGGAAATCCACGAAATATCGGGCGATGTGGGCGCGCGGCACCTGATCGGCGCCAATGAGTCTCTTGTTTACGAAGTCGAATTTGAGGACACTGGCGTCCTGATGGATCTCGATACGCCGGGGCAGTGGGACGACTATTTATCGTCGTCTCCACCGCGGGAGTAGCTAGGGTCATCGTCCGGCGTTGTTCGAGGCACGCGTGCCGTTTCTTGGAACGGCACGTTTCATGTCTGCGTTCCTGTACAGGGAGGGACTATGCCGGACGCCGGGAGCCAATCTCACAAGACAGATGCGATCATCATCGGCGCGGGGCCGGTGGGCCTCTTCGCCGTGTTCGAACTCGGCTTGCTGGGCCTTTCGGCGCACGTCGTCGACATTCTCGACCGGCCCGGCGGACAATGCGCCGAGCTTTATCCCGAGAAGGCGATCCTCGACATCCCGAGCCGCCTCAAAATCACCGGGCAGGAACTCACCAATGATTTGATGGCGCAGATCGCGCCGTTCAATCCGACGTTCCACTTCCAGGAGATGGCCACCACCCTCGAAAAGCGCGAGGGCGGCGGTTTCGTCATGACCACCGACGTCGGCACGCGCATCGAAGCCCATGCGGTCGTGATCGCCGGCGGCGGCGGCAGCTTCACGCCGAAGAAGCCCAAGCTCGACCGGCTGGACGAGTTTGAAGGCAAGTCGCTCTTTTATGCCGTGCGCAAGAAGGAACAGTTCCGCGGCAAGAACGTGCTCATCGCCGGCGGCGGCGATTCGGCGCTCGACTGGACCGTGAACCTGCAAGGGGTGGTGTCGGGCATGAGCCTCGTGCACCGGCGCAATGAATTCCGCGGCATGCAGGCGACCGTCGATCAAATGTATGCCCTGGTGAAGGAAGGGAAGGTGAACCTCCAGATCGGGGATATCGTCAGGATCAATGGCGAGAACGGCCAGATCAGTTCGGTTACCCTCAAGAATGCCGAGAAGCAGGAATTCGATGTCCCGTGCGACACGCTGCTGCCCTTCTACGGCCTGACCATGAAACTTGGGCCTATCGCCGGCTGGGGTATCCAGCTGGACGATAAGGATCGAATCCCGGTCAGCACCGAGAGTTTCGAAACCGCCGTGCCGGGCATTTTCTGTATCGGCGATATGTGCGCCTATCCGGGCAAGCTGAAGTTGATCCTGTCCGGATTCCACGAATCGGCCTTGATGGCCCATGGCTGTTTCCATTATGCAAGGCCCAATCAAAAGCTGAGATTCGAGCACACCACCTCGAGCTCCAATATCCAGGCCAAGCTGGGCGTTTCGTAAGGACGGCGCGTTGCCGGCCTCGGGTTTAAGAGGCCGGAATGAAAGTCGTCGTCGCGCTGCCCGATGGATCCACCCACGAGGTGCCGGTCCGCCCGGGCGCCAGTGTCATGGAAAGCATGCGGACCGCAGGTCTGCCCATCCGCGCCGAGTGCGGCGGAGCGATGGCGTGTGCGACGTGCCATGTCCATGTGGACCCCGCGTGGATCGAGCGTGTAGGCCGTGCGCGCGGCGAGGAAATCGATCTGCTCGACATGTCCGATTACCGCACCGAGGATTCCCGCCTATGCTGCCAAATCCGGCCGGGCCCGGCGCTCGATGGCGTGCGGGTCGCGCTTCAGTTGGATGCGTACGAAGGTTAAGTCATGTCGGCACAGTTAGCTCAAGAAGTTGCGCGCCGCCGCACGTTCGCGATCATCGCGCACCCCGACGCCGGTAAGACGACCCTGACCGAAAAACTGCTGCTGTTCGGCGGCGCCATCCAGCTCGCGGGTGCCGTGAAGGCAAAAGGCGAACGCCGCCGCGCACGCTCAGACTGGATGAAGGTCGAACAGGAGCGCGGAATTTCGGTCACGTCCGCCGTCATGAGCTACGAATATGACGGTCACGCCTTCAATCTTCTCGACACGCCCGGTCACGAAGACTTCAGCGAAGACACATATCGCACCCTGACCGCCGTCGATTCCGCGGTGATGGTGCTCGACGTGGCGAAAGGCATCGAAGCCCAGACGCTGAAATTGTTCGAAGTGTGCCGCCTGCGCGACATGCCCATCGCGACCTTCGTCAACAAGCTCGACCGCGAAGGCCAGGAGCCGTTCGCGCTTTTGGAAGAAATCGAAAGCCGCCTCGCGCTCGACGTATCGCCGGCCAGCTGGCCCATCGGCATGGGCCGCGATTTCCTCGGCTGCTACGACCTCCTCCACGACCGTCTCATCCTGATGGCGCGTACGAAGGGCGAAAAAGCCGACGCGGGTGTCGAATGTAACGGCCTCGACGATCCGAAGATCGACGAGCTGCTGCCGCCGGCTGCTGCTGCAAAGCTGCGCGAGGACGTCGCCATGGTGCGCGGCCTGTGCAAGCCTTTCGATCGTCAGGCGTATCTCGAAGGCCACATGACACCGGTGTTCTTCGGGAGCGCGGTGAATAACTTCGGCGTGCGCGAGCTTTTGCAGGGCCTCTCGGAAATGGCGCCGTCACCGCGTCCGCAAGCGGCGGCCGAACGCTCGGTGCTGCCGACCGAGAAGGGCGTTTCGGGCTTCGTGTTCAAGATCCAGGCCAACATGGATCCGAAACACCGCGACCGCATAGCGTTCGTGCGTATTTCGTCGGGCCATTTCAAACGCGGTTCGAAGCTCTACCACGTGCGTTCGGGCAAGACGCTCAACATCTCCAACCCGCTGCTGTTCATGGCGCAGGATCGCGCCACCGCGGAAGAAGCGTGGCCGGGCGACATCATCGGCGTGCCGAACTACGGAAACCTGCGCATCGGCGACGCTTTGACGGAAGGCGAGGAGCTTCATTTCACCGGGATCCCGGTGTTCGCGCCGGAATTGCTGCAGACCGTGCGCCCGGAAGACCCCTTGAAAGCCAAACATCTGGGCCGCGCCTTGGAACAGCTTGCCGAGGAAGGCGCCGCGAGCGTTTTCCGCCCGCGCTTCGGAACCGACTGGATCGTCGGGGTTGTCGGCTCGCTGCAGTTCGACGTGCTGGCGGACCGCATCCGTACCGAATACGAAGTGCCGGTGAAATTCGAGCAGACCGAGCTTTATACGGCGCGCTGGCTGAAGGCGGACGATCCGGCGAAGCTGAAGAAGTTCCTCGACTCAAATCGCATCGCCGTCGCGGACGATCACGACAATGCGCCGGTGTTCCTCGCGCGCAACGCGTGGCACCTCGGCCGCACGATGGACGACAATCCGGATATCACCTTCCTGAAGACACGCGAGCTCGTGCAATAGACCATGTTGCGGCTGACGGAAATCAAGCTGCCGCTCGATCATCCCGAAAGCGCCCTCAAGGCCGCGGTGCTGAAGCGTTTGCACGTGTCCGCGCCGGAACTCGTGTCGTTCACGGTTTTCCGCCGCGGTTATGACGCCCGCAAGGTCGGCGCCATCAGCCTTATCTATACGGTCGACGCCGAGGTGAAGAATGAAGCGGCCGTGCTGCGCCGCGCGGCCAACGAGAAGGGCATCGCGCCCTCGCCGGACACGAGCTACAAGCTCGTCGCCAAAGCGCCGGCCAATCTCGAAACCCGCCCCGTCGTCATCGGGACGGGACCCTGCGGCCTGTTTGCCGCCTTCATCCTTGCGGAAATGGGGTTCAGGCCCATTGTGCTCGAGCGAGGCAAGATCGTGCGCGAGCGCACGGTCGATACTTTCGCGCTCTGGCGCAAACGCATCCTCAATCCCGAATCCAACGTGCAGTTCGGCGAGGGCGGGGCGGGCACATTCTCCGACGGCAAGCTGCACAGCCAGATCAAGGATCCGGGACACCGCGGCCGCAAGGTGCTCACGGAATTCGTGAAAGCCGGGGCGCCTGACGAGATCCTGTACGTCAGCAAGCCTCATATCGGAACCTTCCGGCTGGTCTCGATGGTCGAGAACATGCGCGCGACCATGATCGAGCGCGGCGCCGAGATTCGCTTCCAGAGCAAGGTCGAGAGCATCGAGATCGAGACGGCGTCCGACGGCACGCGTCAGGTGCGCGGCGTCACGCTCCAGAGCGGCGAGCAGATCCGGACCGACCACGTGGTTCTCGCGATCGGGCACAGTGCGCGCGACACATTCAAGATGCTCTACGACCGGGGCGTCTATGTCGAAGCAAAACCGTTTTCGATCGGCGTGCGCCTCGAGCATCCGCAGTCCATGATCGACAAGTGCCGCTTCGGCAAATTCGCGGGCCATCCCCTTCTCGGGGCCGCGGACTACAAGCTCGTGCATCACTGCGCCAACGGCCGGTCGGTCTACAGCTTTTGCATGTGCCCGGGCGGTACGGTGGTCGCCGCCACTTCTGAGCCGGGCCGTGTCGTGACCAACGGCATGAGCCAGTATTCGCGCGCCGAGCGCAACGCCAACAGCGGTATCGTTGTCGACATCAACCCGTCCGACTATCCGGGGCACCCGCTCGCCGGGATCGACTTCCAGCGCCATTGGGAATCCCTGGCCTTCACGGCGGGGGGCGGCACATACGAGGCTCCCGGCCAGCTCGTCGGCGATTTTCTCGAGAATAGGCCTTCAACCGCCTTTGGGGATGTCACGCCGTCCTACCGTCCGGGCGTTCACCTGACCGATCTCAGTCGGTGTTTGCCGGATTATGTGATCGCGGCGATCCGCGAGGCGCTTCCGGCCTTTGACCGGCAGATCAAGGGCTATGTGCGTCCCGACGCCGTCCTGACGGGGGTTGAGACACGCACGTCCTCGCCGATCCGCATCAAACGAGGCGAGGACTTTTGCAGCGTCAATACGCGCGGACTTTATCCGGCCGGCGAAGGGGCCGGTTATGCCGGCGGCATCCTGTCGGCCGCCGTCGACGGTATCCGCGTTGCCGAGGCTATTGGCCGCGATATCGCGCCGATTGACTGATTGCCAGCGCCGCCATTCGGCAGTTAGGCTTACGGCGAACTGAACGGGGTTTGGTCTGTGTTATTTGCCCGCTTCCTCCATCCTTTGATGAAAAACGGCACGCTGACGATCATCGATCATGATGGTCGGCCGCATGTGTGCGGGAACGGCAGCGCACCGCACGTGACCGTGCGGTTCAAGGACCCGAACCTCGGCACGAAGCTGTTCCGGAATCCGGCGCTCTATGCCGGTGAAGCGTATATGGACGGCACGCTCGTGGTCGAGAACGCCGACATCTACGCGATGCTGGCCCTCGTGATGTCGAACCTCGCCGGTTATCACGGCCATTGGCTGGCGCGGTCCATGAAATCCGTCGAGCGCAGCATGTCGCTCGTGCGCACCTATAATCCCGTCGGCCGTTCCAAACAGAACGTCGCGCATCACTATGATCTGTCGACGACGCTGTACCGCACCTTCCTCGACGATCAGATGCAGTACTCGATGGCGTACTTCCGCACGCCGCACGATACGCTCGATCAGGCGCAAATTCAGAAGATGACGCATATCGGCACGAAGCTGCTTCTGAAGCCCGGCCAGACCGTGCTCGATATCGGCTGCGGCTGGGGCGGGCTCGCGCTGTTCCTGCACCGGACCTATGGCGTGAAGGTCGTTGGCATCAGCCTCTCCGAGCGGCAGATCGAAGTCGCGAACCAGCGCGCGGCCGCCGCCGACGTCGGTGACAACGTGACCTTCCGCCTGCAGGACTATCGCCATGTCACCGAAACGTTCAACCGCGTCGTGTCCGTGGGCATGTTCGAACACGTGGGCTTGCCGCATTACCGGCGCTTCTTTGACGTCGTTCGCGACCGGCTGGATCCGGACGGCGTCGCCGTGCTTCACACCATCGGCCGCACGGATGGGCCGGGCGCGACGGACAGCTGGACCAACAAATACATTTTTCCGGGCGGCTATTCGCCGGCCCTGTCGGAAGTCGTGCCGCATATCGAACGCTCGGGCCTGATTATGACCGATATCGAGATCCTGCGGCTCCACTACGCCCATACCTTGCGGGCGTGGCGCGAACGCTTCATGGCCAAGCGCGAGGAGATCAAGCGTCTGTACGATGAGCGTTTCTGCCGGATGTGGGAGTTTTTCCTGTCCACCGCCGAGGGGGCTTTCCATTACGGCTTCCACGTGAATTTCCACATTCAGATGAGCAAAAAGCTCGAAACCGTGCCGCTGACCCGCGACTATATGTACCAGTCAGCTTGAACTCCGGCGGGCGGTCCGGGTATCACCCTTCCGGCAAACCCAACGAACGGAGAAAGTCAGATGGCGCAAATCCAGCGTTTCGAAGTCGGCCCGCGCATGAGCCAGGCCGTGGTGCACGGCGATACGGTTTATCTCGCCGGCCAGGTGAACAATCAGGCCAGCGACGTCACGGGCCAGACCCGGAACGTGCTTGCGCAAATCGACAAGCTGCTGGCCGACGCAGGTTCCTCCAAGGAGAAGATCCTGACGGCCACGATCTATCTCACCGACATCAAGACCTTCGGCCAGATGAACGCGGCCTGGGAAGCGTGGGTTCCGGGCGGCGCGACGCCGGCCCGCACGACGCTGGAAGCCAATCTCGCCGCGCCGGAATACCTGGTCGAAATCACCGTCGTCGCCGCGAAATAGCGGCTCCCGTATCGGCCGGTTGCGGCGGGTTTTCCCGCTGCAACCGGTGTACCGGTTTTTGGAAACACCGATCCACCGCGGGGCGTTAACTCTCCGTCGGAATTGAGAGAAGAACCTTGGAACGAAAGGGTGGTGGAATTCACGTGTTTGTGTCGCCGGGGTTCGTTACCGTTTTTTGTGCATGCCTCTAAGTCACTGGAAAACATGGTAAAATATAGCCTTAGCTATGCAAGTATGCATGCCTCCCGCGTCCGTTTGTTCTTTACGGGCCGCTGGGAGGTTGATTAATATTCAAATGTTGTACGGGGGTGCCTCGAAGGGCCTTCGTCGATACGGCCAGACCATGAGGTGGGCCGAACATAGAGGCGTCATGTTGCTCAAGGAGGATATGACCATGCAGCGTTCCATTCATCTCCATCCGACAGCACAGCCCGGTTTCGCCTGTTAACAGGCGAGCGGCTGACGTTTTACCCGTCGCATAAGCGAGGGTTGTTGGGCCCTAGGCCCGTAGGAGGTTGAGATGTTTAATTCACGCGTTCCCGTCCTCGCATCAGAAAGCGGACTGTCGGCTTACATGGCCGACATCAAGAAATTCCCTGTCCTCGATGCGCAGGAAGAATACATGCTGGCCCGTCGCTTCGCCGAACACGACGACGTCGAGGCCGCTCACAAACTCGTCACGAGCCACCTGCGCCTCGTCGCCAAGATCGCGATGGGCTACCGCTTCTATGGCTTGCCGGTTTCGGATCTGATTTCCGAAGGCAACGTCGGCCTGATGCGCGCGGTGAAGAAGTTCGAGCCCGAGCGCGGTTTCCGCCTGGCCACCTACGCCATGTGGTGGATCAAAGCGGCGATCAACGAATACGTCTTGAATTCGTGGTCGCTGGTGAAGGTCGGCACCGTCGCGGCGCAAAAGAAGCTGTTCTTCAACCTGCGTAAGCTGAAGGCGCGCCTGGGTCTGTACGACGAAGGCGATATCCCGCAGGAGGCGGCCGAGACCATTGCCAAGCGTCTCGACGTGACCACGAATGACGTGATCGAGATGAACCGGCGCCTGTCGCGCTCGGACAGCTCGCTCAACCAGTTCGTGGCCGAAGACGGCGATACCGAGCGTCAGGACCTTCTGGTCGACGACAAGCCGAACCAGGAAACGGTCCTCGGCGACCGGGAAGACCGTGCGCTGGGCAATAAGCTGCTCAAGGAAGCGATGTCGGAACTGACGCCGCGCGAACGCCGGATTATCGAAGAGCGCCGCCTCTCCGATGAGCCGCGTACGCTGGAAGAGATCGGCGAAGAGTACGGCATCAGCCGCGAGCGCGTTCGCCAGATCGAAAACCGGGCCTTTGCCAAACTGCAGCGCGCCGTGCTGCAGGCGGCCAAGAGCCTGGAGGCGACCGCCGCCAAGGCGCTTGCGCGCCCGGCCCTCGCCGGCGCCTAAGCTGGATGTCCAAGGTTGGGCCGCCCCGCTGCGGTGGGGCGGCCTTTTCTTTGGCTTGAGGGGGAAGGGGCCGCTCGCCTATACCCTAGCGGCCAAACAAGAATGGAACTGTGCCGATGACCGGGGGCAAATACATCGCGAACATCACCTGTCCCGATGCGACGGGGCTGGTGGCCGCGGTATCTGGATTTTTACGCGACCATAACTGCTTCATGGATGAGTCGTCTCAGTACGGCGATCCGAACACGCGGCGCTTTTTCATGCGCGCGGTGTTCACGCGCTCGCCGCAGAGCCCGACCGCCGAAGCGCTCGCGGAGAAGTTCGGCGACGTCGCGAAAAAGTTTCAGATGGAGTGGAGCTTCACGCCGGCGGACACGCGCCCGCGCGTCCTCATCGCGGTGTCGAAGTTCGGTCATTGCCTCAACGATCTTTTGCACCGCTGGCATACGGGCCAGATGCCGATCGACATCGCCGGCGTGTTCTCAAACCACGACGACATGCGCGCCCTCGTCGAATGGCATGGCATTCCCTACAAGCATCTTCCCATCACGCCGGACACCAAGCCCCAGCAGGAAGCGGCGTGGCTGGCGATGGTGGACGAACTCGGGATCGATCTCGTCGTGCTCGCCCGCTATATGCAGGTGCTTTCGCCCGAAGCCGCCCGGCGCCTGTCGGGTCATTGCATCAACATCCATCATTCGTTCCTGCCGAGTTTCATGGGCGCGCGGCCCTATCAACAGGCCTATGAACGCGGCGTCAAAATCATTGGGGCGACCGCCCATTATGTAACCGATGGCCTGGATGAAGGTCCGATCATCGAGCAGGCCGTCGAGCGCGTCGATCACACCCACTCCGAACGCGATATGATCGGCATCGGCCGCGATCTGGAGAACGTGGTGCTTGCGCGGGCGGTGAAGTATCACGCCGAACGGCGGGTCCTTCTGAACGGCCATAAGACCGTCGTTTTCCGCTGATTTGACAGCCTACGGAGGCGTGCAGAATGCGGCGGACGCCGAGCGGAGGCTGTATATATCTTGCGTCCCGGGAGCCTTGCGCTATAATGATTTTAGTCGAAACCATTTGTCCCGCAGTTCTGGATTTGCGCCCGGGACCATGGCAATACGGCTCCTAGAAAACCGTCGAGACCAGAACGTCACGCTATGCCGAAGACCATTCTGATCGTTGAAGATAACGAGTTGAACATGAAGCTGTTCAACGACCTCCTGCAGGCGCACGGCTATAACACGCTGCAAGCCAAGGACGGGCGCGTTGTCGTGGATCTTACGCGCAAGAACCGCCCCGACCTCATTCTGATGGATATCCAGCTGCCGGAGATTTCCGGGCTGGAAATCACCAAGATGCTGAAGGCCGACGACGACCTTCGTTCGATCCCCGTTGTCGCGATCACCGCATTCGCGATGAAGGGCGACGAGCAGAAAATCCGTAACGGCGGGTGCGACGGCTATATCGCCAAGCCGATCTCGGTCGCGAGCTTCCTGCAGACCGTTTCCCGTTTCCTTGAGCCGCAAGCGGCCCAATAAATCCCATCCCTCAAAAGCAAAAGCCCGCCGTGAGGCGGGCTTCACAAGGCATCGCTACGAGGCGATGACTATTTGATTTTGCCTTCTTTGAATTCCACGTGCTTACGCACGACGGGATCATACTTCTTGAACACCAGCTTTTCGGTCTTCGTGCGCGGGTTCTTCATCGTCACGTAGTAGTAGCCCGTGCCGGCGGTGCTCTCGAGCTTGATCTGGATCGTGGCTGGCTTTGCCATGGTATTTACCTTGTCGCTTCTCTAAACGCCTGCGCGTGTGCGAGGCGGGTGCAATTGAGCGGCGCACAATACACTGCTGCGCCGAGGTGTCAAGAAACCCCAGGCGCCCTTAGACCATAAAATTACTGTGGTTTTTCAGCGAGTTGCCGGGCGCTGCCCTGACGGGCCTGGGCGTACAGGGCCGGATCCTGCACGAGGCGGCGCGCGACCTCGAGATCAAGCGCCCGGTCGGGGTGGGCTTCAGGGGGGCAGGCGGCGCGCAATTCCTCGAGACCTTGCGCCTCGTCGGGCGGCGCGCGCCAGCCGTTCATGAGCTCCGCGGGCAGTCCCCCTCCGTTGAAGATTCGGCCGACCGTATCGGACAGTGTCCCGCTCTCACCGCTGAGGCAGACGTCCGGAAGGACCCCTAGACCATGCAGGAGCGCGCCCCGCGGCGTATAGGCGCGCGACCAGGTCAGGACAATCTCGCCTTGGTTCGGAAGCCGGATCACGGTCTGGACCGAGCCTTTGCCGAGACTGACCGTGCCGACGACGGCGGCGCGCTGATTGTCCTGAAGGGCGGCCGCGACGATTTCCGACGCCGAGGCCGCGCGCCCGTCGATCACCACCGAGATAGGAATGCCTTGGGCGATATCACCGCCGTGTGCGCCGTAGAACTGCTGCGCACCCGGGTGACGTCCGCGCAGTGCGATGATCGTGCCGCTGTCGAGGAACAGGTCCGCGAGATCGACCGCCTGATCCAGAAGGCCGCCCGGATCGCTGCGCAGGTCCAGCACGATTCCTTTGACCGGTCCGGCTTCGCGCGCGCTCAACACGGCTTTCTCGACGCTTTGGGCGGTGCGCTGGTTAAAGCTGCGGATACGGATTTCGAGAACGCCGTTCACGGTGTCGGCGGCGACCGTGTCCGGAATGACGAGGTCGCGGCGGATGGCGAGGGAAAACGCATCGGGCGTTTGCGGGCGGCGGACCGTCAATTGAACGACGGTGTCGGCCTTGCCCTCGAGGAATTGCCGCGCTTCTTCGATGGGACGATTCACAAGCGTCACACCATCGACGTGCGTGATGAGGTCGTCGAGCTTCAGGCCGGCGTTCTCGGCCGGGCCGTTTTTCACAATCGATTGGATCGCGACACCGTCCTTTGCCGCGACGACGCGAATCCCAAGGCCGATGATCCCGTCCCGGATCAGCCGGCTGCGGATCGCCTCGTC
>JAYRTJ010000025.1:0-38689 GCA_041919675.1 Rhodospirillaceae bacterium
CATATCCGGATATTGAAGCTTGCAGGCAAGCGCCCCGCCTTTCCCGGTTTGCGCCTTGTGGACCTGGCCGAGAGACGCGGCCTTGGCGGCATCGCGTTCAAACGACGCGAAGCGGGACTTCCAATCGGGCCCGAGTTCGGCGGTCATGCGCCGGTTCACGAACGGCCAGCCCATGTGCGGGGCGTTGGCTTGCAGTTGCGCGAGCTCGGCCGCGTATTCCGCCGGAAGCGCTTCGGGGATCGACGACAGGATCTGCGCGACCTTCATCAGCGGGCCTTTGAGGCCGCCCAGCGCAAGCTTCAAGGTTTCGGCGTTCTTGGAGCTGTCGCCCTTGATGCCGAGAACACGCGCACCGGCCACGCGCGCGGCGAAACCGCCGATGGCGGTCCCCACCTGCGCGTAACGCCGAACGCGGCCGGTGACGGTGTTCTCGCTGTCAGGTTTCTTGGAAACCAATTCTCACTCCAATGTCATCCTCGGGCTTGACCCGAGGATCCAGGGCCGAACGAGAGAACGGAAGTCGTAACTCCGGACCCTCGCGCCGCGCGCGAGGGTGAAAGAAAGAAGATCAGCCCATCTTCTCCAGTTCGTCGATGAAGCCTTCGATGGTCTTCATGCCGCGGCGCCAGAAGCCCGGATCGGTCGCATCCAACCCAAACGGCGCAAGCAGCTCCTTGTGACGCAGCTTGCCGCCGGCCGCCAACATATCGAGGTACTTGGCTTCGAAGTCCGGCACGGCTTTGGTCGCATAGACGTTGTAGAGCGCATTCACCAGGCAGTCCCCGAAGGCGTAGGCGTAAACGTAGAACGGGACGTGCAGGAAGTGGCTGATGTAGGTCCAATAGTATTTATATTCGTCGTCGAAGCGGATCTTGGGGCCGAGGCTGTCGCCCTGGATGCCCATCCACAGTTCGCACAGGCGCTCCATCGACAGCTCGCCGTTCTTGCGCTCGTCGTGGACCTGGCGCTCGAACTCGTGGAACGCGATCTGGCGCACCACCGTGTTGAGCATGTCCTCGACCTTGCCGGCAAGCAGCGCGCGGCGTTCCGCCGGGCGCGTCTCTTGGGCAAGAAGAGACTGGAAGGTGAGCATTTCGCCGAACACCGACGCGGTTTCCGCGAGCGTGAGCGGCGTGCCGGAGACGAGATAACCCTGCGGCGCGGCGAGCACCTGGTGCACGCCGTGACCGAGTTCATGCGCCAACGTCGCGACGTCGCGCGGACTGCCGAGATAGTTCAGAAGAATGTAGGGATGCGCCGACGGGACGGTGGGATGCGAGAACGCGCCCGACGCCTTGCCGGGACGCGCGGGCGCGTCGATCCAGTTTTTATCGAAAAAATCCCGGGCGATGCCGGCGATCTTCGGCGAGAACTTGTTGTAGGCGTCGAGCACCGTGGACTTGGCTTCGCCCCACGGGATATCGCGCTTGGCCGCAGCCGGCAGCGGCGCATTGCGGTCCCAATACTCGAGCTGGTCCTTGCCCATCCACTTGGCTTTGAGCGCATAGTAGCGGTGAGCGGTATCCTTGTAGGCGCCCTTCACGGCGCTGACGAGCGCATCGACCACTTCGTCTTCCACGAGATTGGCAAGATTGCGCGAAGAGACCGGGCGCGCGAACTTGCGCCAGTCGTCTTCGACGGCCTTGTCCTTGGCGAGCACGTTGGTGACAAGGGTCATGAGCTGCGCTTTTTCGCCCAGCGCGGCGCCGATCCCTTTCGCGGCGGCGCGGCGCTTCTTTTCATCGGTGTCCGACAGGCGGTTGAGCGCGGCCGTCAACGTCATCGGCGCGTCTTCGCCTTCGACCGTGACACGAACGCCCGCAAGGGTTTCATCGAATAGGCGCACCCAGGAGGTGCGGCTGGTGGTGCTCTTGTCGAGGAACAGTTTCTCGAGATCGTCGGTAAGCTCGTGCTTGCGTGAGATCCGCAGGTCCCTCACCCACGGCTGATAATGCCGGGCGCGCGCGTCGGACATTTTCTGCGCGAGCGCGTCATCTTCGAGACGGTTGATCTCGAGGGTGAAAAACAGGAGGCGGCCGCCGAGATCGGTCAGACGTTCGCTGATGTCCTGGTAGAAACGCCCGCGCGCGGGATCGGAAACGTCTTCGCTCTGAAAGAGCTGCGCGAAGCTGCCGATCTTGCCGGTGATCTCGCTGATCGCTTCGTACTCGGTGACGGCGGCGGCGAAAGCGGCGCTCGAGAGGTCGGCCACCTTGCCGCGATGTTTTTCGAACGCCGCGATGCGCGTGTCGAGCTGCGCGAAGTCCGCCGCGATGGCCGGGTCTTCGGGGCCCGCATACAGATCGCTCAACTTCCAGGCGGGCAATGCGCCGAGATTGACCGCGGCGGCCGGCTCATCCTTGAAGACGCGGCGATCTGTAACGGAATTCGTCATTGTTTCATGTCCGAGAAAAAGAAGCAGATGAGATCCTATATAAGGTACGAAATCGCGCTGCCAACGCCAATGCACTGGACATCTTTAGATAATCCCCTGAAGAATGGCCGCTCCGGAGGGGCCTTTGGTGCAATTGTCTTACGAAATCGACACTCGGACGGTCGGCAGCCTGCCGGGCATGTTCTATGCACAGGCGCGCAAGCTGGGGGATCGGCCCTTCCTCTGGGAAAAGGAAGACGGGGTTTACCGCGCGCAGAGCTGGACCCGGATTGCCGAACGCGTCTCCGCGCTCGCCCATGGCCTGAAAAACGCCGGCGTCCGACCCGGCGACCGTGTGATGCTGGTGGCCGAGAACCGGCCCGAATGGCTCATCGCCGATGTGGCGATCATGGCGATCGGCGGTATCGCGGTTCCGGCCTATACGACCAACACGGCCGTCAATCATCTCCACATCATCAATGACTCGGGCGCGCGGATCGCGCTGGTCTCGACCGCGCAGCTGGCGCGTCATGTGATCGCGGCCGCCGCCGAAGCCGACCAGAAGGTCACGGTCTATGTGTACGAGGACGCGGAGAAAGCGATCCGTTCCGAGGTCGAAGTTCACGCCTGGGCCGAACTCACGCGCCACGGCCATACCGCGGCCCCGGGTGAAGTCGAGGAACTGAAGCGCGGCGATGTGTCGTGCCTGATCTACACCTCGGGCACCGGCGGCCTGCCGCGCGGCGTGATGCTGACGCATGGCAACATCCTGGCCAACTGTTACGGCGCGACGGATCTTCTGCGCACGCTCGGCCTCGCCGACGAAGTCTTCCTGTCGTTCCTGCCCCTCTCGCACGCTTATGAGCATTCAGGCGGGCAGTTCTTCCCGATGTCGGTGGGCGCGCAGCTTTACTACGCCGAACGTATCGAGACGCTGCCCACCAATATGCAGGAGGCGCGGCCGACGATCATGACGGCGGTGCCGCGCCTGTACGAAAGCATGCGCGCGCGCATCCTTCAAAGTCTGAAGACCCAATCGGACTTCAAGCGCAAGATGTTCGATCTCGCGCTGGAACTGGGCCGCAAGCGCTACGAAGAACCGGAGAAGATGTCCCTGTGGGACAAGGCGCGCGATCTTGCGTGCGACAAACTTGTCAGAAGCAAGATCAGCGCCCGCTTCGGCGGACGCCTGAAGGCGATGGTCTCCGGCGGCGCGCCGCTGAACTACGACGTCGGCCTGTTTTTTATCGCCCTCGGCATTCCCCTGCTTCAAGGGTACGGCCAAACCGAAGCCGCGCCCGTGGTCAGCGCCAATCCGCCGAAACGCGTCAAGCTCAAGACCGTGGGACCGCCGCTCAAGGGCGTGCAGGTGAAAATCGCCGATGACGGCGAGATTCTGGTGCGCGGCGAACTGGTGATGAAGGGCTATTGGAACGACCCCGACGGCACCATCGCGGTCATCGATGAAGAAGGCTGGCTGCACACAGGCGACATCGGCTGCCTGGATGAAGACGGCTACATCGAGATCACCGACCGCAAGAAGGACATCATCGTCAATTCAGGCGGCGACAACGTCTCGCCGCAGCGGATCCAAGGCATTTTGTGCCTGGAAGACGCCATCGAACAGGCGATGGTGTACGGCGACAAGCGCCCCTACATCACCGCGCTGATCGTGCCGCGCACCGATTTTGCCGCCGCCTGGGCGCAGCAGCACGGACAGCCCAACGATCTCGCCGCGCTGGTGCAAAACCATGAGTTCCGCAACGCCGTGAGCCGCGCGGTCGAACATGCGAACCTGCAGATGAGCCCCATCGAGAAGGTCCGCAAGTTCGCCCTCGCCGCGCAGGCCTTCACCATCGAGAACGGCCAACTGACGCCGAGCTTGAAAGTGCGCCGCCACGCGGTCCTGCGTGAGTACCGCGAGACGCTGGATAATTTATACTAATCTAGCGGGTCGTCCGCGGCGAACGGCCGGTCGCGGCGCTTTGGCGCCGGAGCCGCTTCAAACGGTGAGCAAGCAGATGGTTGTAGCTGCCGATAATATTCTGCTGTCGGTCCTCGTCGCCGCCGCCTGTCTCTGTCTCGTCTTGATGGGGCGCGCGGAAGGGCAGCGCGTAAAGCTCATCCTCGGAGGCGCCGCTCTCGCGGCCGCGATGGTCGCGGCGGCTTTGATTGGGGATGCGATTTTGGGTGGATCGCCCTGATCCGCGGCGGCGGCTCACTCGCCGACCGCGTCGAGATAGACCTGCAGCAGGGCTTCTTGTTCCTGGCGGTCGGCTTTGTCCATTTTGCGCAGCTTCACGACCTGGCGGATGATCTTCACGTCGAAGCCGCCGCCTTTCGCCTCGGAGTAGACTTCGCGCAGATCGCCGCCGAGCGCTTTGCGCTCTTCTTCGAGGCGTTCGATGCGCTCGATGAAGCTCTTCAGCCGTTGGGCGGAAACCCCTTTGTCAGTCGTCGTTGCGCCGTCCGGCATCGCAGCCCCCACACGTCGGAAAAGTGAAAAACGAGGGCGGACCATAGCAGCGCCTGCCCGGCGAACAAGCTGTGGATAGTGGGGATATCGGGGACGGGAGAGGTGTTGCTATTCGATCACGCCAATCTTGGCGTGCAGCGGCGCGGTCGCCTCGAATGTTTTTTGCTGTTCGGCGCTCGCGGGTTTCTGGTGCTTCGTCTTCCACTCGCTATTCGGCATGCCGTAAACGGCTTCCTGCGCGGCTTCATAGCTCATGGGCGCGCCGTAGTGTTCGCCGGCGGCCTTGTACCATTTGGCCAGACAGTTCCGGCAAAAGCCCGCCGTGTTCATGATGTCGATATTCTGGACATCGGAGCGCCTGCGCAGGTGATCGACCAAGCCGCGAAACGCGGCCGCTTCGATTTTCAACTTCGTAAGCTCATCCATTCGCCACCTCGGCAAGTCCGCGTTTCATCCAGTTTGTCATCACATCGGCCAGAATATCCGCCCAACGCTCCTGCCCGGCCTCATCGCCGATGAGGTCCTGACGGATCTCCACTTGGGCATGCGGGAGCATTTGCGCAAGGCCGTGGCGCTTCTGGGCGTAGCCGTGCGTGACGCCCGAATAGGGTTCGTTGTCGCCGACGACGAGGCCGTCTTTCGCCGAGAAGGCCGCGATCAGATAGTCGGCGAGTTCGCGGTCGAAGCTCGACATCACGCCGATATGCCAGGGCCGCGGCCTGCCGTTCTCCATGAGCCGCGGCGTAAAGCTGTGCATGCACAGGACCGCCGGCATGCGCCCTGCCCGCCGCAGCCGCTCGATCTGGTTGTCGATGGCGGAGTGATACGGATGGAAATAACGCGCCGCACGCGCCGCGCGCTCGGCGGCGCTGAGGTTCTGATTTCCGGGAATGGGCGAGCCGTCGCTAACGGCCGGAATGCTTTCCGGCTCGCCGAGCGGACGGTTGGGATCGATCACCAGGCGCGAGACGCGCGCGAGCACGGCGGTGGCGCCGAGGCGCCCGGCCAGTTTGCGCGCGACGCCGGCGGCGCCGATATCCCAGCCGATATGGCGCGCGAGTTCCGCCGCGGGAAGACCAAGGTTCTTCTGCTCCGGCGGAACGGCGTTGCCGGCATGGTCGCCGGTGATGATGAGATCCGCGAGACCTTGCGGATTGATGAGCTCGACGGGATCCATGAACCGTTAGGGGTGACCCTTCGGCTTGGCGGGTGCGCCGGGCGCGGCGGGAGCGGCTTCGGCCACATAGCGCACGAGATCGCGTTCACCGCGGCCCGGGAATTTGAGGCTCATTTTTCCAATGCCGGTGATCATGACGGCCATGGGCTCCGCGGGTTGGCCCTCGATGGCGACCACGTACTGATCCTTACCCTGGGTCTGATAGGTGACCGGAAAGACGCTGGCCGGCAGGAAGTTGCCCTCGGGCGTGACGTTGGTGAAGGAAATGCGCTCGGGCGTGAACTCGATGATCATCGCCGCGCCGCTGGGGAGCTTGTCGATCCACTGGCCCATGATCGGATTATCGGCGGCCGACGCGGCGCCAACGAGGCTCATCAGCAGGCCGGCCAGGGCTACCGCGGACTTCAGGATCTTCATGACACTCCCTTTTAGAACTCGTGAAAACAGGACCACTATAAACCAGATTTTGCGCCAATTGCATGGCCTGTCGCGCCATGACATAAGCCTAGAAAAAGCTGGGTTTTATGGACATTTCTCCCGACCAGGCCGCCAAAAGCGGCCCTCCGCCGGCCGCCGCGCCGGCCCCGAAAGAGCGCCGCTTCGTCGCGCGCTGGTCGTACCTCGTTTTTTTCCTGGGCCTGGTCTGCACCACCTCGGCGCCGATCTTCGTGCGCCTGTCGGAGGTCGGCCCGGTGGCCACGGGCGCGTGGCGCCTGACGCTGGCCCTGCCGTTCCTCGCGCTTCTCCTGCGCTTCGAGACGGGACCGGGGCTCGGCGTGCGCGCGCTCGACCGCAAGGACCTGTGGCTGCTGGCGCTGGCCGGGATCTTTTTCGCCAGCGATCTCGCGTTGTGGAACACCTCGGTCACCCTGACGTCGGTGGCCAGCGCCGCGTTCCTGGCCAACGGCGCACCGGTGTTCGTGGTGCTGGGCGCGTGGCTCCTGTTCCGCGAACGGCCGAGCCGGATGTTCATCGCCGGCCTCGTCGTCGGCGTCGGGGGTTCGGCGGTGATGATGTCCGAAAGCCTCGCGATGTCGCCGCGCAATTTCATCGGCGACGCCTTAAGCCTGGCCGCGGCCGCCTTCTACGCGGCCTATCTGCTGGCGGTCGCGCGGTCCCGCAAACGCGCCTCGACGATGACCCTGATGATGTTCAGCAGCGCGGGCTCGGCCGCGATCCTGTGGATGCTCGCCCCCGCGATGGAAACCACCCTCATGCCCGCCACCACCGAAGGCTGGCTGGTGGTGATCGGCACGGCCCTTCTCACCCAGGTGGCCGGTCAGACCCTCATCGCTCTCTCGCTGGGCTATGTCTCGTCCGCCTTCAGCGCGCTGATCCTCCTGCTCCAGCCGGTGATCCCGACCCTGGCGGCCTGGATCCTGTTCGACGAGACTCTTTCCGGCATGCAAGTGGTTGGCGCCGTTGGCATTGTCGTCGGACTGGCGCTGGCGCGGCCCCGACAGAGCCTGTAATCTTGAGGGCATGAATACCATCCCTCTCGGCCATCGCGGCCGCCAAGCCAAGATCATCGCCACCCTCGGCCCGTCGAGCCGCACGCCCGACGTCATCGCCGACCTTTACGAAGAAGGCGCGGACGTCTTCCGGCTGAACTTCAGCCACGGCAGCCATGAGGATCACGCGAGTTCCATCAAGGCGATCCGCGCGCTGGAAAAGAAAGTCGGACGGCCCATCACGATCTTGATGGATTTGCAGGGCCCCAAGTTGCGGGTGGGAAAGTTCAAGAATGACGGCGTGGTCCTGAAGACCGGCGCGTCATTCCGCGTCGACCTCAAGGATGAGATCGGCGACGAGACACGCGTAAGCCTGCTCCATCCGGAAATCTTCGCCGCGCTGAAGCCGGGTTCGAGCCTTCTGATCGACGACGGCCATCTGCGCTTGAAAGTGCGTTCATGCGGTCCGGACTTCGCCGAGTGCGAAGTGATCGTGGGCGGCGCGATCTCGAACCGCAAGGGCGTGAACGTTCCCGATGTGACGCTGCCGATCCCGGCGGTGACGGAAAAGGACCGCGCCGACCTCGCGTTCGGCCTGTCGCAGGGTGTGGATTGGGTCGCGCTCAGCTTCGTGCAGCGCCCGGAAGACGTCGCGGAAGTGCGCCATCTGGTCGGCGGCCGCGCGGGCGTGCTGTCCAAGCTCGAGAAGCCCTCGGCGCTCGATCACCTGGACGCCATCGTCGCGCTGTCGGACTCGGTGATGGTGGCGCGCGGCGACCTTGGCGTGGAAATGCCGCTGGAACGCGTGCCGGTGCTGCAAAAGCGCATCGTCCGCTCGTGCCGCAAACACGGAAAACCCGTCGTCGTCGCGACGCAGATGCTCGACAGCATGGTGAAGTCGCCGGTGCCGACGCGCGCCGAAGCTTCGGATGTCGCGACAGCCGTGTACGACGGCGCCGACGCCGTGATGCTTTCGGCCGAAAGCGCCTCGGGCCTGTTCCCGGTGCGCGCGGTGGCGACCATGCACCGCATCATCCAGTCGGTTGAGAGCGACGAGCATTACGCCGCGCTGATGCAAGCCGGCCATCAGGAAACCGAAGACTCCTCGCCCGCCGCGATCACGGCGGCCGCGCGCCAGATCGCGCATACGCTCAAGGCCGCGGCCATCGTGACCTTCACCTCGTCCGGCTCCACGACCTTGCGTGCCGCGCAAGAGCGCCCGGAAGTGCCGATCTTGTGCATCACCCCGAACTTGAGCGCCGGCCGCCGCCTCGGCCTGGTGTGGGGCGTGCATTCCATCGTGGGCGATTTCATCCACTCCGTGGACGATATCGGCGACGTGGCGGTGAAGGCCGCGCTTCAGTGCGGCCTCGGCCAGGATGGAAAGTCGCTGGTGATCACCGCCGGCATGCCGTTCGGCAAAGTCGGATCCACCAACATGGTGCGCGTGGTGTGGATCGGCGGCGAGACGGGCGCGGGCTGAAAGCGGGCGCGGGTTGAAAGCGGGCGCGGGCTGAAAGAAAGTCCGCAGCTTCGTCAATGCGCCGCGGTGAAATCCGGTTTCGTCGCCCGCAGGATTTCCAGGATGTTGCGGCGATCCTGCGCCGACAGCCGCGCGAAGCGCGGCGCGGCGTCCTGCCCTTCGAGGATCCCGAGCAGTCGTGCGTAGACCGCCTGCTTCGCGAAAGGCGGCAAAGCGGCGAAGACCGGGCTGTAAATCATGTAGCTCAGCGGATACTTGAAAAGGCGCGTCTCGAGGTCGAAATCCCTCAGCGAGCGCCGGGCCGAATCCCGCGGGCCGGCGTTCGCGAACGCGGCCTGAAACGCCTTGTCCCCGGTGACCGCACCATCGAGCGGCGCTTCATCCGTGAAAAGCATATAGGCGAGGAGATCCTCGACCGCCGCGGCGGAAAGATGTTTTGTCCGCGCCGCCATCACACCGGCGCTCAACAGCATATTGGTCATTCGCGCCTGGTGCTCGAACACCATCAGCGCGACGATATCGCTGGTGGGCTCCAGATAGCGCGACACGTCGAAATAGCCCGCCAGGCTCGCGGCGCTGAAGGCGTCGGCGTTATGGACATGCCTGACACCGGCGTCGTCGTAAGTGAATGCGCCGTTGCCGAGGTGCGGTTGCCCCGCGTGCGAACCCGTCACGTACCATCCGCCCCAGCGGTCCGCGATGGGCGTCGTGTGGTCGGTAAATTCGAACAGCCGCGGCGGCCGGTCGCGGGGAATGAAAACGGGCGTCCCGTCGCGGGCAACGGGCGTACTGGCGACGATGAGCCCGGGTTCGAGCGCGTCCGCGCCGTGACAGCGCCCGCAGTCGGCCCCCTCGTGTTTCGTGAAACGCGGCGAAGCGGCGTTCTTATTCTCCAGCGTATAGAAGACATAGCCGTTACGCGCCGGCGCCATGATCTCGAGGACGGATGAATTCTGCACCGCGCCGACCGCCACGCGGTCATTGAAGTAGATGGCCCGGGGCGTCGCGGGACCGATCAGCTTGTCCTGGAGGCTCGTTTTCGAGAAGACGAGAATTTGGGTGCGAGGATCCACGCCCAACTGTTGCAGCAGCGCCTTGAGGAAGCCGTGGTCCGGCTCAAATCCGAGCGACGTCCGGCCGTTCACAATCCGATCTTCGAGCACCGCAATCGGATCGGTCGGGTCGACGGCGCCGCGTGCCCCCTTTCCGTCCTGGGCGAAGGCGCCGACAGTCAAAAGAACGAGAAACGCAAAGGCAAACAAACTGGCCGTAACAGGTGAAAGCCGCATTTTGCAAGAGTGCCGGTCCCGCCGGCGCGGTGAATTGACTTCGGTCAAGGCCGGACGAGAGCCGCTGGGAAAAAATGCAAACTCCGCCGCTCGAGAGAAGGACTCCGTAGGCTCCATGCAGAACACCAGCGCCTGGCTGCAAAAGTACGACCTGCCTGTGCCTCGCTATACGAGCTATCCGGCTGCGCCGCATTTCACGGCCGAATTCGGCCCCGACGCCTTTTCCGGCGAATTGGCGAAGATCGAAGCACGTTCGCCGCTATCTTTGTACGTGCACTTTCCGTTCTGCCGTTCGCTCTGCTGGTATTGCGGCTGCAACATGAAGGTGGCGAACAATGCCGCCACGATGATGGGCTACGCGGCGGCGGTGCAGCGGGAGATCGAACTGGCGGCGGCGCATATCGCCGCGCGCCACAACGTCGAAAGCATTCACTTCGGCGGCGGCACGCCGACCTGGGGACCGCGCGCCGGCCGGGAAGCGGTGACGCGCGCCATACGCGCGCAGTTCGATGTCGCACCGGACGCGGAGTTTTCGGTGGAAGCGGACCCCCGCACGCTCGACGGCGAAATCGCCGACGAACTTGCCGCGCTCGGCGTCAATCGCGTGAGCATCGGCGTACAGGATTTCGATACGCCGGTGCAGGAAGCGATCAATCGCATCCAGCCGTTTTCGGTCGTCGAACGCGGCGTGAAGGAATTGCGCCGGGCCGGGTTGCGCGATCTGAACATCGATCTGATCTACGGGCTGCCTTTGCAGACGCCGGAAACGGTCGCGCGCACGATAGAACTCGCGATCGGACTCGCGCCTCAGCGTATCGCGCTGTTCGGCTACGCCCACGTTCCGTGGATGAAAAAGCACCAGAAGCTGGTGGAACGCCTGCCCCTTCCGGACGCCGCGCAGCGTCTCGCGCTCTTTACGGCGGCGCAGGACACGCTCGCCGCGCATGGTTTCGTGCAAATCGGCATCGATCACTTTGCCGCACCCGACGACAAGATGGCGCGCGCGGCCGCCGATGGAACGCTCCACCGCAATTTCCAGGGCTACACGACCGATACGAGTCCAGCGCTGCTCGGTTTCGGCGCCTCGGCGATCAGCGCCCTTTCGACGAGCTATGCCCAGAATGACCCCGGCATCGACAGCTACATGGAAGCCGTCAGAAACGGCCGCCTGGCGACCGTGCGCGGCCGCCATCTGACCGGCGAGGATGTTCGCCGCCGCGAAATCATCATGAACCTGATGTGCAATGCCCGCTGCACAATCAGCTCGGACCTCGCGGCACAGGCGGCCCCGGCGCTCGCCCCCCTCCTGGCGGACGGGCTTTGCCGGTGGGAGAATGGACAGGACCTTGCGATGACGGACGAGGGGAAACCCTGGGTCCGCGTGGTGGCGGCCTGCTTCGATTCGTATCACGCGCCCGGCGCGGCGCGGCACGCCCGCGCGGTATGAATGGAAACGGGCCGCGCGCGACGTCACGGCCCTTAAAAAAATCAGGCCTTAAAAAAATCAGGCCTTAAAAAAATCAGGCCTTAAAAAAATCGGGGCCGCTACGGAAGTAGCGGCCCAGTATTCCTCCCCCTCGGAAGAACCTCGCTTTCGCGCCTAGCCCTGGCGCGCCTTGAAACGCGGGTTCTTCTTATTGATGAGGTAGATGCGGCCTTTGCGGCGCACGATCTGGCAGTTTTTGTCGCGGGTCTTCGCGGACTTCAGAGAATTACGGACTTTCATCGACTTATCTTTCGCGTAAGAGCGCCGGTCAGCCCGTCGCCAAAATGAGGGCCGTTCTATACTTACTTAACCGGCCGGGCGCAACCCGAAATGCCACGCCGGCCGCGCGTCATTTACCCGCCGGGAGCCGGTAGGGCGAATCCTTGGGGGCCGCCCCGCCCGTCTGCCAGGCCGGTTTGGGCGATAGAGGGTCCCGGCTCACGCCGGTGGAGCAATTGGAGGCCGCGCGGCAGGCGCTCTCGGCCGTTCCGCGGGCCGTATTCTTCAGGAATTGGCCGAAATCGCCGCTGGAGCAGCCGGCCAGAGCCAGGCCGAGAACAGCCGCGCCGATGAATCTGATCATATGCAATCCCACCCAGAGAGACTCCCCATTCTCCCGTTCTTTAAGGCATTGATAGGGCAAGGCTTAAATGATAACGATTATTACTTGCATTTATGGAGACGAAAATGCGCCTTGGTCCGTTCCTGGCCGTTTTTGCCGTGTTTTTGGCGGCCGCCCCCGCCGCCCTCGCCAAAGACGGCATCCTCCTGCTCGCCCACGGCAATCACGGCGCAGCCGGTCACGAGGGGCATGCGTCCCCGAATCCGTGGAACGACAATATCGAAGCGGTCGTGACCGCGCTCGACGCCAAATACCCGACCGAGGTGGCTTTCGGCATGGCGGAAGCGCCGTCGATCCAGGCCGCGGTCGCGCGGCTCGAGAAGCGCGGCGTGACGCGCATCGCCGCGGTGCCCCTCTTCGTCTCCTCGCACAGCCCCATCATCGGCAACAGCCGCTACATCCTCGGGCTTTCGGAGACCCTCGCGAAGTACACCAGCCTCAAGACCCTGCCGCGCGCGCAGATCAACGCGAAGGTCGCGATGTCGCCGGCGCTGGATGCGCACCCGCTGGTGAGCGAGATCTTGCTGGACCGGGCCCGCACGCACACCGGCAACGTCAAGGAAACGGCCCTGGTGCTGATCGCCCATGGGCCGAACGTCGAGGAAGAGAACAAGCTGTGGCTGAAGGAGATGGCCGCGCACGCCGCCTACCTGAAAAGCAAAGGCGGTTACGGCGCGGTGGAAGTGCTCACCCACCGCAACGACGCCCCGGCCTCCATCAAGAACACGGCGCGCGATGAATTCCGCGCGCGCGTGTCGCAGAACGGACAGACGCGCAAAGTCGTGGTCGTGCCGCTCCTGATGTCGGCGGGCGGGATCGAGGGCGAAGTGGAAGACGATCTTGAAGGCATCCCGCACACCTTCGCCGCCCCGCTGCTGCCGCACCCCAACATCGCGCGCTGGGTGGAAGCCGAGGCGCAGGAGTTGTGGCGCGGACTGAAATAATTTTCCGGTCACCGCCAACCGGCTAAAAAATCCGGCGACACTTACGCGACGGGCACGGCGTTTTCGCAAGAGCAACGCACGCGCCATGCGCGCCGCTCATTCCGTGTCTCAAAAAAGGGGGGCACTCCAAAAAGCGCGCGACATGCGCGACAAAGCGCCAAACCGGTAAAATTCGTTATAGGTGAAAGTGTTATTGCGCGATCTTACGTGCGACATTCACGCGACATCACGCGACACTTTCCGGATGGACTTGGCACGCGAACGCCTGAGCTGCGTTTGGGGTCACGCGAGACTTAGCAACATCAGGCCGCAACACCAGGCCGCAACACCAGGCGGCGGGCACGGCATTTTCGCAAGAGCAAGGCATGAGCTATGCGCCGCCGTTCATTCCGTGTCTCAAAGAATGGGTTCACTCCACCAGGGCACTCCAAACCGCGCGACATGCGCGACAAAGCGCCAAACCGGTAAAATTCGTTATAGGTGAAAGTGTTATTGCACGATCTTACGTGCGACATTCACGCGACATCACGCGACACTTTGAAATCCGGCCGGCATGAGAGGCGCCGCAGCGCGGGCGGCGCATGTCTTTCTATTCACGATGTCAAAGAGCATAGCGCATTATAATACGCCATTTGACGGGCGATTTGGACATTAAATTTGCGGATTCGGCAAATTTAATCTCACACGAAAAATCGGAAATGTGCAGCGGGCGAGTCGGGGGCACACCCATGTCATCCTTGCGGCGAAGCCGCGAGGATGACGGATTTTTATCAGCCCTTGATATTCAGCTTTTCCAGCACACGGCGGCGCGCGGCGCCGCGGTCGAAATCCGAGACATAGACGAGGCCGGCAACGCGGCGGATCATCGCGTCTTCGTGGGCGTCGAGCACGCCGTCGGCGTATGCAACCTCCCACAACATCTCGACGACATGCACGCGGTCGGCCTCGTCGAGTTCCTTGACCACCTTGTTGGTGAAACCGAAGAGCTGACGGGAGTTGGCGCTGGTTTCCTCGGCAACGTCGAACAGGCCTTGCGCGTCGTCCGGCGAAAGATCGAAGCGCTCGGCGAGCAGACGCTTGATGGCGTCCTGTTCGTCGGCATTGAACACATCGTCGCGCCGCGCGGCTTCGACGAGCAGGGCGCCGACGGCGACCTGCAGCCCGCTCGGCGCGCGCGCTTCGCTTTTCGCGGCTTTCACATCGCCTTTGAGCAGAGAGAAAATCCGGTCGATCATTCGTAGATCCCGCCGCCTCTGTCACCCTTGGTCCTCGCGGCTGCACCGCAAGGATGACAAAAACAAAAAACTAACCCAGCCAGTAACGGAACACCGCGGTCGTCGCGTGGGGCCGTTCGAGGGGCGGAAGGTGCCCGCATTCCTCGATGAATACCAGCCGCGCGTTCGTAAGACGCGCCGCCATCTCCTCCTGCACCTTGGGCGGGCAGAGCAGGTCCTGACGTCCGGCGAGGATCAGGGTGGGAACGCGGATGGCCTCGAGGTCGGCGCGGCCGTCCTTGCGCACCATGATGGCCTGCTGCTGGCGCACAAAAGCCTCCTGACCGACCCGCTCGGCCATCTCCATGACCACGCCGGCAACGCGCGGATCGTTCAGGCGGTCGGGGTGGACGAAGCTGGGGAGCAGGCGCGGGGTGACCCCTTTGAACTTGCCGATCTCGGTCAGTTTGATGAGGGAGGTGCGGTTTTTCCGCTGCTCCTCGTTGTCGGCCCGGGCATTCGTCGCCACGAGGGCGAGGCGTTCCACCCGCGCGGGGGCACGGCGCATGATTTCCTGGGCCACATAGCCCCCCAAGGACAAACCGGCCAGGGCGAAGCTGGGCGGGGCCTCGGCGAGGAGCCGTTCGGCCATGGCGGGGATGGTGTCGTCCTTTGTAACGTCGGCCACGGTGACCCGGACCGTATCCTTCAAATATTCGGCCTGGTGGCGCCAGAGGACCTCGTCAAGCAGGAGGCCCGGGATCAAAATCAGGTGCTGGGGGCGCGACATAGCGGCTCTTTTCG
Source organism: Rhodospirillaceae bacterium (assembly GCA_041919675.1). Taxonomy (GTDB): domain Bacteria; phylum Pseudomonadota; class Alphaproteobacteria; order Rhodospirillales; family Rhodospirillaceae; genus SHVO01. Next base: position 15,321 of record JAYRTJ010000025.1, read on the forward strand.
GGGCTTTTCGGGGCCCAGGGACGGGCTTGTCCGGACGGTTGTGGGACCAGGAATTTCCCTGCATTTACGGGGTTTTACATTGACACTGTCAAACGAATACATATGATGCCGCCGCAAGAACCGGCCGCGTGCTGCCCTCCTTGAGACCCTTTGGTTGACAGCGAGAAAATGCAGCCCATGTATGAACGCGGCGGATATTTTTTTCCGAACCAATGGAATTTGCAGACCTCGGCCTTTCGCCGGACACTCTTAAAGCCGTCTCAGACGCCGGATACCTGAACCCGACACCGATCCAGGAGCAGGCCATCCCCGTGATTCTCATGGGGCGTGACGTGCTGGGCGTTGCCCAAACGGGCACGGGCAAGACCGCCGCCTTCACGATGCCGATGATCGACATCCTGTCGGGCGGGCGCGCCAAAGCGCGCATGCCGCGCTCGCTGATCATCGCGCCGACGCGTGAGCTGGCCGCGCAGATCTCCGAGAACTTCGTCAAGTACGGCAAGTATCACCCGCTCGCCATGGCCCTGCTCATCGGCGGCGAATCCTTCACCGACCAGGAGAAGGCCCTCGACCGCGGCGTGGACGTGCTGATCGCGACGCCGGGACGCCTGCTCGACCTTTATGAGCGCGGCCGCATCCTGCTCAACGACGTGAAGCTGCTCGTCATCGACGAAGCCGACAGAATGCTCGATATGGGTTTCATCCCCGACGTCGAGCGCATCGTTTCGCTGCTGCCGAAAATCCGCCAGACCCTGTTCTTCTCCGCCACGATGGACAAGGAGATCAGGAAGCTGGCCGACAAGTTCCTGATGAACCCGAAGGAAGTCGCCGTCAGCCGTCCGGCCCAGGCCGCGACCACCATCGAGCAGGGCATCGTCACCGTACGCTCCGACGACAAGCGCGAAGCGCTGCGCCGCATCCTGCGCGCCAAGGACATCCACAACGCCTTCATCTTCTGCAACCGCAAGAAGGACGTGGACATCCTGTTCAAGTCGCTGACCAAACACGGCTTCAACGCCGTGGCCATGCACGGCGACATGCCGCAGTCCAAGCGCAACGAGATGCTGGCGAAGTTCAAGGCGAACGAAGCCGAGCTGCTTGTCTGCTCCGACGTCGCGGCGCGCGGCCTCGATATTTCCGCCGTTGGCTTTGTCGTGAACTTCGACGTTCCGGTGAACGCCGAAGACTATGTCCATCGTATCGGCCGTACCGGCCGCGCGGGCCTTTCCGGGCACGCTTACACAATCGCGACCCGTTCGGATTCGAAGCAGGTCGCCGCAATTCAAAAGATGTTGAACCAGACCATACCTCCGCTCGTCATCGACGAGCTCAATGAACTGACCGGCGCCGCCGCGAGCGGCGACGACAGCGAAGACCAAAATTCCCGTGGCCGCCGCGGGGAACGCGACCGCGGCCGTGGCGGCCGAGGCCGCCGCGGTGGACGCGACGATCGTAAGGAGCGCAGCCGTGAAGACCGCGCGCCGCAAGCCGCGGCCGAAGAGGCTGTGAACGTCGCCGCCGAAGCCGCCGCCGCGCCGGCCGCAGTCGCTGTCGCTGAAGCGGCGGCCGAGAGCGCGCCGGAAGCCACCGGCGACGCGACCACGGCACAGCCGCAGGATCAGGCCCGTCAGGGCCGCCGTGAGCGTGAGCGCTCGTGGCGCCGCGACCGCAATGACTACAACCGCGACGCCCGTGCCCCGGAAGAACGCGCCCGCAAGACGCGCCGCAATCCGCACGGCATCGCGGAAATGGACCACGGCGACAACGTCGTCGCCTTCGGCGGCTTCACGCCGGCGTTCCTTCTGGTCGAGCCCTATGTGGCCAAACCGTCCACGCGCGGTGAGAAAGCCGAAGACGCCGTCGATCCGGACCAGGTGGACGATGACGCCGCCGCGCCGGAAGAGCTCGAAAAGAGCGCGTAGCGCGAGAGGCGGCGCGCCGCCTCCCGCAGGACCATATAAACCTCATTCAAATGGTTTTCCCGCGGCCCCGCTATAGTTCGCTCGCAGGAGCGAACAGGCGGAGGCTTCGCCGCTATAATCGCGAATAAGAAGTTGTGAGCACTGAGCACTAAATTGGTGCTCAGTGCTCAGTAGCTATTTTATCTCCCCGATATTTCTTCAGACTTTGCGGCCATTCCGCGCTCCATGCTTCTGGCAAGAATTGCGTGCAGGCCAGAGCGCCTCCATACTCCGTACCTAAGCAAGGCCAAACCGGGGCGAGTGGGAAAGCCTTCTCTCAAGCGTAGCCGTGTGTGCGCGAAGCTGAGGCAATCTGACCCCGGCGGTGATTTTAGCTTCTAGCGCAACGGTTCTTCCATCGGGGGCAAGAATAAGCGCGTCTGGTAATCCGCGTTCATTCGGGCGGTATTTCTCACCGGATGCGATGCCGGGTAAGCGTTGTTCGGCGATGGATAGCTGCTTGTAGCTCGATAGCGTGCCGGGCGCGAACCTTCTGAGGAAGGAAGCCAGAAAGACGCGATCCTTATCAAGGGCAACTACTAGCGCATGGGTCAGACGGTTTTCGCGCCCCTCAAACTGGTCAAACACATTCCTGGGTTTGGCGATAATTCGCGGTTGGTTCATGTGGGGATCAGTAGGCGTTGCTGAAATAGAGGGCGCTGCTGCCACAGTCCGAACACTCGCGATAGAAGTTTAGGCCTTCCTTACGTATGCGTTCCTTATGGCCGGACTGACCGCAGCTTACTTTGATAGGGGTGTTTCCGCCGCAGCCGTCGCACTTAAAATAATAGCCGAACTTCCCATGCTGGATTGTAAGGCCGGTGCCATCGCAGTGACGGCATTGAAGTTCTTTAGTCGAAGAAGTGTCGGGCGCTGTCTCAGGCGTTGTGGGGGGGGCTGGTTCTTCAAGCCCAAACTTGGCCGCGTAATTCATGGTGATCGGCTTATGGTGCCCAACCAGTCGAGCGGCTACGTCGGCGACGGGGTCTGTACGCGCCATGTTGATCGCGACCTTAACTAGACTAATTTTCTCCAGGTCCTTCATGTAAGCCGTGAGGAATTGGTCGGCCTTAACAACGCGGCTTGTGTCGAAGTTCTTAGGGCGGTCAATGCGGGCCTTAGGCGACACCAGAACAAAACACTTTGTTTCAGGCTCAGGCATGTCCATGGAAGCCATGATCTTCCGTACAACCAAAGCGTGGCGTTCGGCTTGTTCAAGGGGCGAGGGCATACCTTCAAAGGTCTTTTTCCAATCGTTCCATCGCAAGAACTCACCGTCCTCGGTGATCTTAACTCCATGCTTGAAGCACTTTGTTTCGAGCACATAAAAGATATAGGCCCGATTGATGAGAAGGTGATCTATCTGGGCTGTTCGCCCGTCCGGCAGTTCCAGACGTAGATCGTGGATTACCCCGGTGTTCTTGCGGTCGCGGATCTGGAAGTCGATGTGATAGGCGGCATCCCGCTCACCTTCGATCCCGGCTCGAAGTGTACGTAATTCTTCCTCGATGAACGCGGACTTCTTTTTGTCGTTAGCGGGCAGGGCGGCCAGCCGCTCAAGCAGCGCGACCGCTCCACTCTTGTCGTCCATTTCTTTACAGATCATCGTCGCTACGTCCCCACATCTCGTAGATATCCGAATATTCCGTTCGGCTTACGGTGCAGGACAGCGACGTTTCGTTGCGTTGCGTCAAGGCGCTTCTGATTACGGGCGATGAAGCTTCTAATTTGCCTTCGCCGTGGGTCCATGTCGGATGGAGCCAGATTTACGATCTACTTACCGATGGCGTACGCCGACGATCCGAGTGGACGAATGAATTGGTGGAGTACCTGGAACTCGTGGAGAGACGCATGACGGACGACGAAGTAGGCGACGGTGTCCGACTTACTCGGTTCAATGGGTTCCCTTTTGGTAAGAGCGAGGAATTTACATACGCTTCCGGTAAACGAATACTTCGCCTACTCGTGGCGGAATTGAAATCAGACAAAGATTTACTTAAGGCGCTCAGGCTGCCGAAAAATCCCACGTCGCGGGATGCGATTAGCAATCAGCCTACTCTATGGGATTTTCTTTCTTCGGTTAGAGATGACAGCGCATTTAATACTAAACCGCACTTCACCGTGGGAGTGGGGCGCGAACGCGCAGAGGCGCTGCTAACCGTCCCCAACGCCGCGCAGTCTGTGAGCCGAAGAATTGCAAAAACGAGCCAAGAAGATTTCTACGGTGCAATTGGCGCTTTTCTAAAGCATCTTAAAATTGCCGGTGCTTTGCGGAACGGAGCCGTTCCGAGAATATTACTCCAACAACGGCGGTACCCGAATATGCGGGCGATCCCTCTCACCGACGGACGGATCGAGTTTGATCCGCGCCTGGCTTTCGATAAATATTGTGCGGGCGCAAAGCCCCGCCTGCATCCCCAGCACCATTGGCTAGACACCGCTTACCATCTTCTTCAAGACAGATCGGGAAACCTTCAGTTTCAGATCGGTTGCGTGTTTGATTATCGAACCTGCAAGGCGGTGCGGTCTCGCGAGGTTCTCCGGCTATATCGGTCCGCATGGGAAGCCGGAAAGATATTCTTGGATACGCTACGGATTGATCCACAGCTCTGATGTCGCTTCGCAAGTCTAAAAGCGGCCCAAAAAGTGCCCGCCGGGTATGGGGCACTGAAGGCCCAAACAGACCTGCCTGAAAACGCCTTTACAGATCGTGCCGATGCATCTTCCGGGTCAGTTCCTGCGTGGAAAATTACCCCTCAAGCGGCGCGGCGGCCTTGTTTCCGGCGACTGGCGTTTAGGACGCGCTGGACCACTGAAACGCCGACCTTCAAGTCTTTCGCCACCCGACGCATCCCTTTACCATTCGCGCGTTCGCGAAGGATGGCCGCTTCAACCTCAGGACCTACACGCGGACGCCCCAACCGTCGTCCTTCGGCCTTCGCGCGGGCCAACAGCGCCACCTTCTTCATGGCTCATCCTTTCTATATTGGTGAATGTGATTACGCGGGAACGGCGAAATACCGATCCCGTTAAAGACCTTCTCACTAAACAGACTGTGATGACGGCACTCGTAGAAATGCGGTACCAACTTCCCGCAGACAAAGACAAAAGGACGGCCATTTACGAATGTATATCGACATCCCACCCCAAGCGTCGCGTGACGATTCTACGGCGGCCAGGATGGATTGACGGAAAGTTTCTGCTGCCCGGCAAAACTATCGGCCAGAAGAAGACGGATAATCCGAAAACCTATTTTAAATCCGCGCCGGGCGCATACGTCGCAAATTACGGCGAAAACCGTTCGCTTGAGGATCACAAAAAGTACGTCGCAGAGCCCGCCGCTTCGTCCAAGACGATTACATTTTCAATGTGCTTTGCCATTGCGGCACCTCTTATCAATCTTTGCGGGCTAGAAGGCGGCGGCGTACATTGCGTCGCGCCCTCTTCCAGCGGCAAGAGCCTAGGGCTTCTGGCGGCACGCTCCGTTTGTGGAGAGGCGTCGCGAGGTGACTTGACTCCATGGCGCACCACGGCCAACGCGCTTGAGCGTGTTGCCTATGCGTTTAACGATGGCGTCCTTTGTATAGACGATTCTAGCCGCTTGCCCGGCACGAAGGAGGTTCGTGCCTTAACCATGCGTGAAGTGGCCTACACTCTAGCGGGTGGTCAAGGGAAACTGAGATTTTCGACTGCTAAAGGTGCTGTGCCACAAGAAGTTAAGTGGAAAATTCACGTCCTCAGCAATGGCGAGGAGGCGATAGCCGACATTGTTGAAGACGGCGGCACGACGCGCTTGGGTGGAGAAGAGGTACGCCTTGCCGACCTGCCGTGTACCGTATCCGAATACGGCATATTTGAAAAATTGCCGAAGGGGGCGTCGAACTTCGATGAAGCTGTAAAGCTAATCGAGGACGCTTGCTCGAAGTACTACGGTACGCCGCTCCGCGCTTTTCTCAAGATTATTGTCCAACAACCGAACCGCACGAGGGCGACTGTCCGCGAATTGATGGCTGAGTTTCTAGAGACAGCTCTCATCGGCAACGACGGATGGGAAAGCCGTTTTGCGAAGAAGTTTGCCGTCGCCTATGCCGCTGGAGTTCTGGCCGTCCGTGCCAAGATTTTTCCGTGGTCGGAAAAGCATGTCGAACGCTCGGTATTGGACTGTTATCGGCGGGCGCGTGCGGCGATCCCTGACATGGATACCCTCATAGAGCGCGCGATGAAGGTCTTCAATCAATCTCTCGCGGACGAGGAAAGGGTTCTTGATCTGAGGAAGATGAAGCAGAAGCAACGCGAGCAACTTAAGCCGCCCGCCGGTCTTGGCTTCCTTCGGTTTCGGCGTGAATTTGGGCAGCATCTAGCTATACTCCCGAACGATTTTGAGAAGTGGTTCGAGAGAGCGCAGGATGTCCAGCTTGCTCTGCAACAGCTCGATAAATTTGGCAGGCTGAAGCGCGACGGCTCCGTGCCAACGCGGCAAATAAAGATGCCGTGGGGTGGGTCGAAGCTGCGCTATTACGTCATCACGATTTAGGGTCGCCGGTGGGCAAGGTGAAGGCCGATCAAAGCCGCGCTGGCCTTGCCCACCGTGATTACTCGGTGATTATTTTTCCGAAAAAGCGGGCCGTTTTGCAGCCTGCAAAATCACGCTAAGTTATTGATTTTAAAATGGTGGGCGCACCAGGACTCGAACCTCGGACCCGCTGATTAAGAGTCTGTTGCTTTCAGCTTGAAGCATATCCTGAGTTCCCAAGGCGGTTGGCGCGTTCGCCGGGGGTGTATGATGAATCACAATTCCCCAAGCCCGGAAATCCCCTTTCGATTCAAACAGGCCACAACGGACTCTAGGCCTTCTCCGCCCATTTGCCGTCCTCGTCCTGCTGCCAGTAGTGCAGCTCGTGACCGGCGGCCTTGGCCGCTTTCCAGCGTTCGCGCGCGGCGTCGCGCATAGGTTCAACGTTGCCGTCGAAAATGTCGAGGCAACGGTCGTACGCGGACATGCGCGCGCACGACATGCCGTCGGTCAGCACCAGGAACTTGGCGCCGTTGGGGTTCTCTTCGCTGTCCGTGAGCCACACGGGCTGCTTGTCGGCGAACCCGTCCTTGACGGTGCCGTGGGGAAGCCAGCCGTTGGGGTTTTGAGTCCAGAGCGTGTTGGACAGCGCCTCGAGGCGGTCCTGCGAGGCCGCCATCACCACCGCGCGTTCGCCGGTCTTCAGGATCCGCTCCAGCAGCTGGGGCAGCGTCCGTTCGACCGGCGAGGACGACAGGTGATAGAAATCGACGCGCATAAAGAAAGCCCCCTCACCCCGCCCCTCTCGCGCAACAGCGGGAGAGGGAGGGTTGCGGCGTCAGCCTGCGACCTTCACAGGGACGTAGCGGATGGCGCCGGCGCTGACGACGCGCAAGAGCACGACGTTGCGCGATTCCTTCTTGGCGCTTTCGAGGGCTTTGTCCGCATCGGCCATCGACGCGACGTTGGCCTGCTGGATGCCGTCGATGACGTCGCCCGGCCGCACACCCTTGAGCGCCGCGTCGCTGGTTTCGTCGACTTCGACCACCACAAGGCCCTTCACGTTGGACGGCAGGCTGTATTTCTCGCGCGCCGTATCGGTGATTTCCACCACGGTGACGCCGAGCGGCTTGATCTCGCTGCGCGCGAATTCCTTCGCGGCATCGGACTTGGACGGCGCGGCGGACGCAACGGCGGCCCCATCGTCGGGAAGTTCGCCGACCTTGAGCTTCAAGGTCATCTGCTTGCCGTTGCGCCATACCTGCACATCGACGGTCTTGTCGATCGAGGTGCCGGCGACCACGCGCGGCAGTTCGCTCATCTTGTCGATGGGACGGCCGTCGAAGGTCAGGATCACGTCCTGGCTTTCAATGCCCGAACCCGTCGCCGGGCCTTCCGGGGTCACGTCGGACACGAGCGCGCCGCGCGCTTTGCCCAATCCCAGCGTTTGCGCGATTTCCTCGGTCACGCCCTGGATGCGCACGCCGATCCAGCCGCGGCGGACGCGGCCGTACTTGCGCAGGTCCTCGATCACCGGACGGATCAGGTTGGAGGAGTTGGCAAAGCCGACGCCGACGCTGCCGCCTGACGGCGAGAAGATCGCGGTATTCACGCCGATGACCTGGCCGGCCATGTTGAACAGCGGGCCGCCCGAGTTGCCGCGGTTGATTGCGGCGTCGGTCTGAATGAAGTCATCGTAGTTGCCGGCCTGGATGTTGCGGGCGCGGGCCGAGATGATCCCGGCGGTCACCGTACCGGAGAGACCAAAGGGGTTGCCGATCGCCATGACCCAGTCGCCGACGCGCGCGCCGTCCGAGTTGCCCCAGCCGACGGCCGGGAGCGGCGACTTCGGTTCCACTTTCAGGAGCGCGATATCGACCTTATCGTCGCGGCCGACGACCTTGGCTTCGAGCACGGTGTCGTCCTCGAGGATGACCGAGATCTGGTCGGCGTCTTCGACGACGTGGTTGTTGGTGACGATGAAGCCGGCTTTATCAATAATAAAGCCGGAACCGAGGGACGCCTGGCGCTGACGCGGGCGCTGCTGCGGCTGTCCGCCCTCGCCGCCTTCCTGGCCGCCCTGGCCGCGGCGATTGAAGAACTCGCGGAACTCTTCCAAGGGATCGCGCTGGCCTTCTTTGCGTTCGGCGAAGGTGGTGGTGGAAATGTTCACCACCGCCGGGCTCAGCTTCGCGGTCAGGTCGGCGAAACTCTCAGGGGCGCTGCGCGCGAAAGCCTGCGGCGCGCCGCCTGCGACAAAAAGGCCGATGGCCGCCAGAGTGGCCGCCGAATGCAGAATCGATCTCAAGGGCGAAACTCCCAAACCGTTATGCGTGAAACTTCATGATACCCAGGTTTATAACCTGCGGGACCTTAAAAAGGCGCACCCGGCAGGAGAATTTCTCCCGGCCGGGTGCACCCAGATGACACAGCTTTTGCGCCAAAACCGCTGAAATGGCTGTGAGTTACGAACTTAAGGCCGCGGCGGCGTATTGAAGTAACGGAAGAACTCCGAATCCGGGCTGAGGACCATGGTGGTGCCTTCGCCCAGGGCGCCCCGATAGGCCTCCATCGCCCGGAAGAAGCCGTAGAACTGCGGATCCTTGCCTTGCGCGGCGTTCAGGATCTTGCGGCTTTCGGCTTCGCCTTCCCCGCGCAGGGTCTGCGACTGCTTTTCGGCTTCCGCGAGGATGATCGTGCGCTCGCGGTCGGCATCGGCTTCGATGCGCGACTTCTGTTCCTGGCCGCGGCCGCGGAAATCCGCCGCTTCGGCCATACGGTCGGAGCGCATGCGGTTGAAGGTCGCCTGGGTGGTGTCGGCCGTGAGGTCGGCGCGGCCGATACGGACCTCGACCACCTCGATGCCGAATTCGGGCGCGCGGCGGCGCACGGCTTCGGTGATCTCGTGCATCACGGCGCCGCGTTTGGCGCCAAGCACGTCGGCGAGATCGGCGCGGCCGACGGCGTCGCGCACGGAACCGTTCAGAATGTTGCCGAAGCGGTCGCGGAACGACACTTCGGTGCCGACGGCCTGATAGAAGCGCAGCGGATCGACGATGCGGTAACGCGCGAAGGCGTCGACGTTGATGCGGCGCTGGTCGATCAGGGACATGTCCTGACCTTGAGGATCGAGATCGAGGATGCGCTTGTCGTAATAGAAGACACGCTGCGCGAGCGGGATCTTGAACTTGAGGCCCGGATCCGCGATCACGCGGCTCGGGTTACCGAACGTCAGGACCAGCGCCTGCTGGGTCTGCTGCACGGTGAAAGCGGTGCCGGTGAGCAGGATGAGAAAGACGACGCCGACGGCGGCGCCAAGAACGAGACGCGGGTTCATTGCGGGGCACTCGCTTGACCTTGGGAGCGCCGCTGGATTTCAGGCAGCGGCAGATAAGGAACGACACCGGGGCCGCCCTTGCTGTCCATGATGATCTTTTCGGACTTCGACAGCACTTCCTGCATGGCTTCGAGATACATGCGCCGGGCCGTGATGTCCTTGTTGGCGACATAGGTCTGGTAGAACGCGGTGAACCGCGCGGCCTGACCTTCGGCTTCCTTCACCAGCCGCTCTTTTTCGGCGGTGGCGTTCTGCACGAGGCGCGCCGCGTCGCCCTTCGCGCGCGGGATGATGTCGTTGCGGTAGGCCAGCGCTTCGTTCTCGAGACGCTCGGCGTCCTGCTTGGCGCGCTGGACGTCGTTGAACGCGTCGATGACTTCCTTCGGCGGGTCGGCCTTCTGGATGCGAAGGTCGAGGATGGTCACGCCGGCCTTGTAGCCGTCCATGATGCCTTGCAGAAGTTCGCGCGCCTGCTGGGCGAGCTGATCGCGCTGGTTGGTGATGACGGCGGTCAGCGGATTGCTGCCCACCACTTCACGCAGCGCGCTTTCGGCGGCGATCTTCACCGTCGCTTCGGGGTCGCGCATATTGAAAAGATAGTCGCCGGCGTTGCTGATGCGCCACTGCACGACGAACTGGATGTCGACGATGTTCTGGTCGCCGGACAGGATGTGACTTTCCTGCGGAACTTCACGGATGTTGCCGGGCGAACCGCGGAAACCGATGGTGAGCTGGTTGGTCTGCGTGACCTTCGGCTTCAGAACGGCGCCGACGGGCGCCGGGAACCAGAAGTTCGGACCCGGTTGCGTGGTGCGCACATAACGGCCGAACATGAGTTCGACGCCCTGCTCGTCGGGCTGCACGACATAGACGCCGCTGAGGCCCCAGAAGAAGAGGATGATCGCGCCAAGCATATAGAGGCTGCGCGGGCTTCCGAAGCCGCCGGGCATGATGCGGCGCAGACGTTCCTGCGAACGGCGCAGCAGTTCTTCGAGATCGGGCGGCGGGTTGCCGCCGCCGCTGCCGCCGCGGCCGGACCAGGGGTTGCCGCCGCCGCTACCGCCGCCGCTGCCCCAGGGACCGCCGCCGCCACCGCCGCCCCATGGGCCACCGCCGCTGCCTTGTTGTTTATAAAACAATGGAATAATCCTTCGTCAGCAAGACCATGAACGCCGGTCCAGGCATGTTGGGGTTATAGGACAACCCCGCCCCCCTCGCAATGTAGGGCCGGGTTTCGCGCGGCGCACTATTGTAACGCTAAAAATCGGAGTATCGCCTTGTCCAGCCTTACGGAAACCCTTGTGATCGACACCTTGAAATCGGTCGATTCAGGCACCGCCGGGCTCGATATCGTGGCCCGCGGATGGGTCAAAAATGTGCACATCAAGGACGGCCGCGTCACTTTCGCGCTGGAGGTTCCCGCCAGCCTGGGGCCCAAGCTGGAGCCTGTGCGCCTCGCCGCCGAAAACGCGGTCAGGCAACTGGCCGGTGTCTCGGCGGTAACCGTGGTGCTGACGGCCGAAGCGCGCCGCGCGTCCTCTTCCGCGAACGCCGCGCCCGCACCCGGCGCCGCGGCGCCCCGCGAACGCCTCGCGCTGCCGACGGTGAAGCACATCGTCGCGGTGGCCTCGGGCAAAGGCGGCGTCGGCAAATCGACGACGGCGGTGAACCTTGCCGTGGCGCTGGGGCGCCTCGGCAAAAAGGTCGCGTTGTTCGACGCCGATATCTACGGCCCGTCCGTGCCGCGCCTCACCGGTCTCGCCGGGCAAAAGCCGATGTCCGACGGCAAGCGCGTCATGCCCTTGGAGGCGCACGGCATCAAGGTGATGTCCATCGGCTTCATGATGGCCGAAGACACGCCCGTCGTCTGGCGCGGACCGATGGTGATGGGCGCGCTGGAACAGATGCTGCGCGACGTGGACTGGGGCGATCTCGACGTCATGGTGGTCGACATGCCGCCGGGCACGGGCGACACGCAGCTCACCATGTCGCAGCGCGTGCCGCTGGCGGGCGCGGTCATCGTCTCGACGCCGCAGGACATCGCGCTGATCGATGCGCGCAAGGGGCTCGGCATGTTCCGCAAGGTGGAAGTGCCGATCCTCGGGCTGATCGAGAACATGAGCTATTACATCTGCCCGAACTGCAATCACCGCGACGAGATCTTCTCGCACGGCGGCGCGCATAAAACCGCCGACCAACTCGGCGTTGATTTCCTCGGCGAAATCCCGCTCGACATCAAAATCCGCATGACCTCGGACGCGGGCACACCCGTCGCGGTAAGCGAGCCCGAAGGTCCACACGCAGCGGCATACATTGAAATCGCCAAGCGTCTGTGGGACAAACTGAGCAGCGGCCGGCGGAAAGCTCCTGAAATTTCCGTCCGCGCCTCTCTCGAGGAAAAATAACAGCGCGAGTCTTGAGCGCGACGTCGGCTTGAACTTAGGGGTCTTGAGCTTAGGGTTCTTGAGCTTAGGGGTCTTGAGCTTAGGGTTGTTGGGCTTAGGATTTACGTCTCCCGTGAATGGATAACGCCAGCGCTGGGGTTTCCTTTGGTCCGTCGTTCCTTCCTGCCGACCGCGAACGCCATTCTCTCTGTCATGCTCTCGTTCGCCGCAGGCGCCGCGGCGCCGAACGGCCCGCGCCTGCCCGACCTTGGCGCCTACGACTGCGCCAAGGCCGCCGCGGCGACGCCGGCCGACGTGGTTCACAAGGGCCAGGTGATCGGCGGAAAGTATCATGAGTGGCACGAGCTTTATCTCGGCGCGGCGGACGCGCGCCGCCTGGCGTGCATCAGCTTGATCGCGCCGCGCGCCGAACAGCTTTCGGCGGCGGCCGCGAAAGACTTCCTGAATTCCTCGCTCGGCATCGGCGCGCCGGCCGCCAATGCAAAAGCCCGCGCGCAAGGAGACGACGTTCAGCGGATCGACGAGCCGGACAACGTTCAGACCGAACCGCTGCGCCGCGTGAAACCCGACGACGCGGCGAAGAGCGCGCCGGAGCGCGGCGCCGAAACCGCGCCGGAAGCGCCGCCCCTGCCCGCATCGAAGCAAGCCGACCCGGCCGCGAAGGTCACGCCCATCACCCGCGAGCGGCCCGGTGAACTCCCCGGTGAACTCCCGAGCCTCCTGCGGCCCGCGTTCGATCCGGAAGCGCCGGCCACAATCGGCGTCGACGACCGCCAGCGCGTGCCGAACACCCTCACCGCGCCGTTCAACACCATCGGCTATCTGTCGGTCACCTATCCGAACGGTCAAAGCTTTCGCTGCACGGCGACTCTCGTCAGTCCCTATGTCGTGCTGACCGCGGGCCATTGCGTGCACAACAAGAACCGCGGCGGGTATGCGGCGCAGGTCCGCTTCTATCCCGCGCAATATCAAAATCAGGTGGGAGACAATCAGCCGTTGCGGCCGTACGGCAAATCGGACTTCGCGTTCATCCGGGCCACGGAAACCTGGACCCAGATGTCCGATCAGGACACCTATCCCGTCACCGATTACCGCCACGACTTCGCGGCCGTGCAGTTCCAAACGCCGTTCACCTTCACCGATACGTTCATGCCGGTGACCTTCGGCAGCACGACCAATCCGGTCACCGCGTCGGGTTATCCCGGCGTCGTTCAGGGCCTTTCCAACTACACGCAGTGGTCGGACGAAGGCGGCGACACGTCCGCGAATTCCATGCGCGCGAACCATGTGAAGCAGTACGCCATCGACGGGTCCGGCGGAAACTCGGGTGGGCCTTTTTTCGCCGCCGACCCCGCGACGGGGCAAAACGCGCTGGTCGGCTCGCTTTCCTACGCCGACGAGACCGACGACCGCGCGGGGGGCCCCTGGTACGATTCCTGGAACCGTACGCTGCTGACAAGCTGGATGAACTGGACGCCGGCGGCCGCGGCGGCGGGCGACATCGGCGGGCTGCGCGTGCCGGGCGTGTTCTCGTCGAACCACGCGACCCTGTTCTCCTATTTGCGCTTTTATAATGCCGGCGCCGCGGCGGGCACGGTGGACGTCACGGTTTCCGACGGCAACACGGGCCAGCCGCTCGCGACCTGGACGAGCGGCACGATCGCGCCGTCGGCGATGATGCAGGTCGGCATGCGCGCGATTGAAAGCCAGTTGCCGGCGCTGCCGGCCAACAAGCCGGATTTCTACACGCTGTCGATCCGCCCGACCTTCACGGGTTTCTTCCAGCACGCGATGCATGAACCCTTCACCAAGGCGCTGACCAACATCACCTCCTGCGATACCGGCGCGGCGGCGCAGACGAGCCTGGTCATGGGCGTGCATTCGACGCGCATCGAGGGCTATCCGAGCTCGGTGGTGGTGCATAACACCAGCAACACGCCCATGAGCGTTTCGCTCGGCGTCTATGACGCGCGCAACGGCAACCTGCTCGGCACCTACCAGACCCCGAACATCCCGGCGAACGGGCAGAGGGTGATCGCGGCGGCAACCTTGCAGGCGAACGCGTCGCCCTCCTGGCAGCCCACCGAGATCGACATGGCGCACTACATCGTGAAGCCGCTGTCGAGCTTCTTCACCGGATACCTGCAGCACCTGGTGCACAACGAAGCAAGCGATACCGTCGCCGACGTCACCGCGCTGTGCCGATTGTCGCCCTAGGTTTTTCCCCTCTCCTGCAGGAGGCGGGCGAAAATGCGCTTCACGGCGCGAGGACCTCGGAGCCCCCCTAAGCCGTTCGCTCGAGAGTCACGAAGCTGAAGTCCGGGCCGCCGGGCGGGTCGGCGGCGTGGCGTTCGCGCGACAGTTCGCGCCAACCGAGCGCGAGATCGAGGTCGAACACGGCGTCGCCTTCAAAGGCGCCGTGGACTTCCGTGAGATAGATGCGCTTGGCGCCGGGCATCAGCGCGTGAAACAGCTCGCCGCCGCCGATGACGGCGACTTCGTCCGTGCCGGCGCGGCGCGCATCTTCATACGCAAGCGCGAGCGCGGCCTGGATGCCGTGTGCGACGACGACGCCCGGATGAGCCCACGCGGTATCGCGCGTCACGACGATGTTGGTGCGCCGCGGCAACGGCTTGCCGATGGACTCGAACGTCTTGCGGCCCATGACGACAGGCTTGCCCAGGGTCATGCGCTTGAAGTGCTGCAGGTCGGCCGGAATGTGCCACGGCAACTTGCCGTCGCGGCCGATGACGCCGTTTTCGGCGCGCGCGACGACGAAAACCAAACGTATGGCGGCCTTGGTCTCGGCGCTCGCGGGGATGTTATCTGTCGTCATAGGTTTGTCGCCGTACGCGCATATCTTTGACGCAATCTTGAGGTGGAATGATACTCGGGACGGCCCGGTAAGCGTTTGAAAGGCCCGGAAAATCTTCGAATTGGTTGCAAACAGTGGGTTGCTATCGTTCGGCAGGCCGCTAGGATATACCAGTTGGGCGCCGATTGTCCTAAGTCCATGGTCGCAGGGAGGAAATCCTAAATGAAACGAGTTCTTACGCTGAGCGGTGTTGTTGCCGCCGTTATGACGCTGTCGGCTGGCGCTTTCGCCGCTGAAACCAAGTGCGGCGCTGTGCCGGCCCTGCCGGACCTCCCCGCCGACGGCACCGCTGTCACCAGCAAGGAAATGGACGCCGTCGCGGAATCTTTCGACGACTATCAGTCCAAGTACGTGGCTTTCAGCAAGTGCACGAACGCGGAGTTCAACGATCTCCAGAAGAAGTTCGAAGGCCTGCTCGACGCCTATGCCTCCAAAGGCAAGAAGAAATAAGTTCGCAATCCCAGCGAACGTGAAGATAAGCGGGCCCCGGCGGCCCGCTTATTTTTTTGGCTAAAGACTAGACCGCGACCTTGGCGGCGATATGCGGGTGCGGCGTGTAGTCCGACAGGGTGAAGTCGGCGTAGGTGAAGGAGAAAATATCCTTCACGCCGGGATTGAGGGTCATCTTCGGGAGCGGGCGCGGCGCGCGGGCCAGTTGGATGCGCGCCTGCTCGACATGGTTCGTGTAAAGGTGCGCGTCGCCCAGCGTGTGCACAAAATCGCCCGGCTTCAGGCCCGTCACCTGGGCGATCATCATGGTCAAGAGCGCGTACGAGGCGATGTTGAACGGCACGCCGAGGAAGATATCGCCGCTGCGCTGATAGAGCTGGCACGAGAGCTTGCCGTCCGCGACATAGAACTGGAACAGCGTGTGGCACGGCGGCAGCGCCATGTCGTCGACGGCGGCCGGGTTCCAGGCGCTGACGATGTGCCGGCGGCTGTCGGGGTTTTTCTTGATCGAGTCCACGACCCTGGCGATCTGATCGATCGCGCCGCCGCCCGGCGCGGGCCAGGAGCGCCACTGCTGCCCATAGACAGGGCCCAGGTCGCCGTTCTCGTCGGCCCATTCGTCCCAGATCGAAACGCCGTGGTCCTTCAGGTAGGCGATGTTGGTGTCGCCGCGCAGCAACCACAGGAGTTCGACGATGATGGACTTGGTATGGAGCTTCTTGGTGGTGAGCAGCGGGAAGCCGGCGTCCAGATCGAAGCGCATCTGATGGCCGAACACGCTGAGGGTGCCCGTGCCGGTGCGGTCGGATTTCTTGGCGCCGGTCGTCAAAACCCGGTCGAGGAGATCGAGGTACTGCTGCATGGCCCGTCTTATACAACCCCTCCCGTTCGATCGGTAGAGCCGGGCGTAATGGCGTGAATTCGCAGATTTTTCCCGGCCGCTGGAAAATTGCCCCGCGGCGTCTTATATTGAAGACGCCGCGCAAGCGGCTATGGCGCTAAACCTGCTGTGAAATAAGCGTAGCGGACCCGGGGGCAGTACCCGGCGCCTCCACCATTTTCCACCGGTTCTAAAAACCGGTGTTCATGGGGGCGAAACAGGCTCGACGTGCGTAGTAAAGACAGTAGCTGTTCCCGGCATTGTACCGCCGTTATCGGGCTACATCTAAAAGTGCCAACGACAACGTTGCACTCGTTGAGGACGTCCGCCTCGCCGCCTAACGGCCGCTAGGTAAATACGTCCAAAGCGCGGTTCGGGGGGCACCGGGCAACAGAAGCCCCCCACTCTTCCGCGCGAGTCCGCCCGCGCCTCCCAGCGCATCGTGAACAGACGAGTCGCATCGTGAACAGACGAGTCGTGTGCGGTTTTAAGGATTGAACCGCGCGCGCGTCCAAAATACGTTAATAACCCATCGAAACGTTCCACCCATCGGCATGAACTTTGACGACTGAAATCACATCCTTGAGCTACGAGCGCATGGTCGAAGACGCCCTGCGCGGCGTCCTGAAGCAGGCGCTGAAAATCACCGAAGCGCAGGGCCTGCCCGGCGCGCATCACTTTTACATCACCTTCGACACAACCCATCCGGGCCTGAAAATCGCGCCGAGCCTGAAGGCGCTGCACCCGAATGAAATGACCATCGTGCTCCAGCACCAGTTCTGGGACCTGAACGTGGGCGAGGAGCGGTTCGAGATCACCTTGAGCTTCTCGGGCGTCAGCCAGCGCCTGTCGGTGCCGTTCGCGGCCGTGACGGCGTTCGCCGATCCGCACGCCAAGTTCGGCCTGCAGTTTCATGTCGAGTTCGAGGAGCGCAGCGAGGAAGAAGACGACGACGCCGGCGATCCGCCGCTCGAGGACGAAACACCGTCCGACGCGCCGCAAGTGGACTCGATCCAGGTGACGCAAGCCTTGAAGAACGCGCGCAAGAACGGCGCGGGCCGCCCGCCCCTGAAGCCGGTGGAGCCGGCGGACGGCGAGAACGCCGACGCGGCGGCGAACAAGGTCGTCACCCTCGACGCCTTTCGTAAGAAGTAGAGCGCACGCTCCTTTTCATTTTTACCTCAGACGGACAACGCCATGATCGACGCCGCATTTGCCGAAATCTTTCCCCTTGCCCACGACGCGACGGAGTACCGCAAGCTCCCGATCGAGGGTGTGGGCGTGGATAAATTCCGCGGCAAGGACATCACAATCATCCCGGCGGCCGCGATCGGCAAACTCACCGCCGAAGCCTTCCGCGACGTCTCGCACCTTCTGCGCCCCAGCCACCTGAAGCAGCTGCGCGCGATCCTCGACGACAAGGAAGCGTCCGACAACGACCGCTTCGTCGCGCTCGAGCTGATGAAGAACGCCAACATCGCCGCCGGCGGCATCCTGCCGATGTGCCAGGACACCGGCACCGCGATCGTGATGGGCAAGAAGGGCCAGAACGTGTGGGTCGAGGGCGATGACGCGCTCGCGATCTCCGAAGGCGTGGCCGAGGCCTACAACAAGCTGAACCTGCGCTACTCGCAGATGTCGCCGACCTCGCTGTTCGATGAAAAGAACACCGGCAACAACCTGCCGGCGCAGATCGACCTCTATGCGGCGCCGGGCGACGCCTACAAGTTCATATTCATGGCCAAGGGCGGCGGCTCGGCCAACAAGAGCTTCCTGTTCCAGAAGACCAAGGCCGTCCTCAACCCGGCGGGCCTGCGCAAATTCCTGACGGAAGAAATCAAACATATCGGCACGTCGGCCTGCCCGCCGTACCACCTGGCCATCGTCATCGGCGGCACGTCCGCCGAGATGTGCCTCAAGACCGTGAAGCTGGCCTCGGCGCGTTATCTCGACACGCTGCCGACCACGGGCGGCGTGCACGGCCAGGCGTTCCGCGATCTCGCCATGGAGCAGGAAGTGCTCGAGATGACCCGCACCATGGGCATCGGCGCGCAGTTCGGCGGCAAATACTTCTGCCATGACGTGCGTGTGATCCGCCTGCCGCGTCATGGCGCGTCGTGCCCCGTCGGCATCGGTGTGTCCTGTTCCGCCGACCGCCAGATGCTGGGCAAGATCACGCGCGAGGGCGTTTACCTCGAGCAGCTTGAAACCAACCCGGCGCACTATCTGCCGGACGTGCGCACGGAAAAGCTGTCGGACGAAGTGATCAAGGTCGATCTCAACCGCCCGATGGACGAGATCCGCGCGCTTCTGTCGCGCCTGCCCATCAAGACCCGCGTGAGCCTGTCGGGACCGATGGTGGTGGCGCGCGACATCGCGCACGCGAAGCTGAAAGAGCGCATCGACTCGGGTAAAGGTTTGCCCGAGTACTTCAAGCGGCACCCGGTGTATTACGCCGGCCCGGCGAAGACGCCGACGGGCTACGCCTCGGGCGCGTTCGGCCCGACCACGGCGGGACGCATGGATTCGTATGTCGATGAACTTCAGGCCGCCGGCGGTTCGATGGTGATGCTCGCGAAGGGCAACCGTTCGAAGGCCGTCACCGAGGCGTGCAAGAAACACGGCGGCTTCTATCTCGGCTCCATCGGCGGCGCCGCCGCCATGCTGGCCGAAAAGTCGATCAAGAAAGTGGAAGTGGTCGAGTATCCGGAACTGGGCATGGAAGCCATCTGGAAGATCGAAGTGGAAGACTTCCCGGCCTTCATCATCGTCGATGACAAGGGCAACGACTTCTTTAGCCAGTTGTAACAATGAACTCCTGCGCCGTCGGAGTTCGTAACCGCGCCCCAGGATGACACGCGCGTGCGTGGCTGATAGCCTTGCCTCTTCGTTCGCTGCAGGAGGCTTCTCATGTCGCGTCACGATCCGGACGGCACGCGCCTTCCCATAAAGCTCGACACGGCGACCAACGGCGAGTTCGCGCCGCGGCCGCTTGATCCGCTTTCGAAAGCGGCGAACACGCTCGCGCATGAGAAAGTGAGCGCGGCGGCGAAGAAGCTGGGCCTGGGCCGGCGCGCCTACCTGGTCACCACCTGCGGCGCGGCGGCGACATTGGCCGCGATGAACGAGACATTCGCGCAGGCCGGAAAAACCGGCGGGGCGTTCGAGATTCCCGATGAAGCTGAATTCGAAATCTCGGCGGCCGACAGCGTCGTCACCGGCAACGAATTCATTTTCGACGTGCAGCTTCACCATGTGAATCCCAAGGGCACATGGCGCAAGAACATCCCCGGATGGGAGAGCGTCGCGCGCGGCTTCGCGCAAAACCAGGCCGTCTGCAACGACGCGGACACTATCGACTGCATGGGCGCGGAAGACCTCTTGCGCGAGGTGTTCATGGACAGCGACACGACGGCGGCGGTGCTGTCGTCGGTGCCGTCGGCGCCGGACAATCCCCTGCTTGTGCATGAAGCCGCCGAGACGCGCGCGCTGGCGGCGAAGCTGCAAGGCGCGCCGCGCCTGCTGATCCACGGGCTCTGCCACCCCAACTTCCCGGGGCACGTCGAAGGCATGGACGAGGTCTTGAAGACCTACAAGATCGCGGGATGGAAGACCTACACCCAGTGGGGACCGGACGGGAAAGGCTTCTGGCTGGACGATCCGGCCACCGGCATCCGCATGATCGAGAAAGCGCGCGACCAGGGCGTGAGGATCATCTGCGTGCATAAGGGACTGCCGCTTGGCGATCTGTCCTATGCGTTCTCGACGTGCAGGGACATCGGAATCGTCGCGGCGAAATATCCCGACATGAATTTCCTGGTCTACCACTCCGGCTATGAGCCTTCGCATATGGAAGGGCCGTATAACGAGAAAGATCCAAAGGGCGTGGACTCCCTCGTCCATTCCCTGCGCGTGAACGGCATCAAACCGGGCGGCAACGTGTATGCCGAATTGGGCAGCACCTGGCGCGCCGTCATGCGCGATCCCGATCAGGCCTCGCATGTGCTCGGAAAACTGATGAACGCGGTGGGCGAGGACAATGTGCTGTGGGGCACCGATTCGATTTGGTATGGCAGCCCGCAGGATCAGATCCAGGCCTTCCGCACCTTCCAGATCTCGGGAAATTTCCAGAACCGCTTCGGCTATCCGGAGCTGACGCCGGAGCGCAAACGCAAGATCTTCGGCCTGTCGGGCGCGCGGGTGTACGGCCTGTCACCGGCCGACATGAAAAAGAAAGCCGAGGTGGACAGTTGGGGCAAAGCGCGCGCCGCCTATCTCCCGGAGGCCGATCCCAGCTTCCTCACCTACGGGCCCAAAACACGACGGGAATTCTTCGCCCTCTTGAAAGCTAACGGCGGCGCGCCGGCCTAGCGCAGCCACCGCTAAAGGCTTAAGCAAGAGCTATGCTTATTTCAGGACCAAAATCCGCGCCGCTGACCGTCGTGCTCGCACACGGCGCGGGTGCGCCGATGGACACACCGTTCATGACGTTCTTCGCCGAAGGTCTCGCGAAGGCAGGCTATCGCGCGGTCCGGTTCGAGTTCCCGTACATGGCGGCGCGCCGCAAAACCGGCGCGAAGAAGCCGCCCGACCGTCAACCGGTGCTGTTGGAAACCTGGCGCTCGGTGATCGCCGAATGGGGGTCCGAGCGCCTCGTCATCGGCGGAAAATCCATGGGCGGGCGCATGGCCAGCCTGATCGCCGACGATGCGAACGTGCAGGGGCTGGTGTGTCTCGGCTACCCCTTCTATGGCGCCGGGCGGAAAGACAAACCGCGCACGGCGCATCTTCTCGCGCTCAAAACGCGGGCCCTGATCTGCCAGGGCGAACGCGATCCCATGGGCGGCCGGGACAGCGTTTCACGGCTCAAATTATCGCGGGCCATCGAAGTAAGGTGGCTGCCGGACGGCGACCACGACCTGAAACCGCGCCGCGCGTCCGGCCATACCCATGACGAAAATCTGACGGACGCCCTTGACGCGGTATGCGAGTTCCTCGCAGCTTTGAGGTCACGGAGGGGCGCATGAGCACACGCAAAGAGTCCGACAGCCTCGGCACGGTCGAGGTTCCGGCCGATCACTATTGGGGCGCCCAGACACAGCGCAGCATCGAGAATTTCAAGATCGGCGGCCAGCGCATGCCGATCCCGGTGGTGCGCGCCTTCGGTTTGCAGAAACAAGCCGCCGCGCTCGCCAATAAGTCGCTCGGCGAATTGCCCGCCGACATCGCCGACGTGATCGCAAAGGCCGCCGCAGAAGTGGCCGACGGAAAACGCGACGACGAGTTTCCACTGGTCGTGTGGCAGACGGGGTCCGGCACCCAGAGCAACATGAACGCGAACGAGGTGATCGCGGGCCGCGCCAACGAGCTTCTGGGCAAAGGGCGCGGCGGCAAATCGCCTATTCACCCCAACGACCACGTCAATCGCGGGCAATCGTCCAACGACAGCTTCCCGGCCGTGATGCATATCGCGGTGACGCGTGAAGTGACGGGCCGGTTGATCCCTGTGCTGGAGAAACTTCACGACGCGCTCGAGAACCGCGCCGACGCCTTTGACTCCATCATCAAGATCGGCCGCACCCATTTGCAGGATGCGACGCCCCTGTCCCTCGGCCAGGAGTTCTCCGGTTATGCGGCGCAGGTCGGTTTCAGCATCGAGCGTTTGAAAGCGGTCCTGCCGCGCCTTTACCGTCTCGCCCAGGGCGGCACCGCCGTGGGAACGGGATTGAACGCCAAAAAAGGTTTTGCCGAAAAGTTCTGCCTGGAGCTGCGCAAGCTCACGGACCTGCCCTTCTGGCCGTCGGCCAACTTTTTCGAAGCCATGGGCTCGCACGACACCATGGTGGAATGTTCGGGCGCGCTGAACACCATCGCCGTCTCGTTGATGAAGATCGCCAACGACATCCGGTTGCTGGCCTCCGGCCCGCGCTCGGGCCTTGGCGAGCTGATCCTGCCGGCCAACGAGCCGGGCTCCTCGATCATGCCGGGCAAGGTGAACCCGACGCAGGCCGAAGCGCTGACGATGGTCTGCGCGCAGGTGATGGGCAATCATACCGCCGTCACGGTGGCGGGATCGCACGGGCACCTTGAGCTGAACGTGTTCAAACCCGTCATCGTCTACAACGTGCTGATGTCGATCCAACTGCTGGCCGACGCCGCGGAGAGCTTCAACATCCACTGCGTGCGCGGCCTGAAGGCCGACCTGGCGGCGATCAAGCGGCACCTGGAAAACTCGCTGATGTTGGTGACCGCGCTGGCGCCGCACATCGGGTATGACAAGGCCGCCGAGATCGCGAAGAAGGCTCATGCCGACGGCACGACCCTCAAAGCGGCGGCCGTCGCGACCGGTTACGTCGCCGACGGCGACTTCGACGCCTGGGTCAAACCCGGCGACATGATCGGCCCTCATGATTAAAAAGCGTTCGGTGGATATCGCGGGCCACCGCACGAGCATTTCCCTGGAAGAACCGTTCTGGGAGGCGCTGGCGGCAATTGCAAGTCAGCGTCAAATCTCCATGAACAAGCTGATCGCGGAGATCGACAAGGAGCGCGCGGGCAATCTTTCGAGCGCGCTGCGTGTTTTTGTCCTGCGCGCGGCGCAAAAAGCCTGAGCTACTTCGGCGGCGGCAGGAGCCGGATGTTGGGCCGGTCCATCGCGCCCTTGATGGAGATCGGCAACGGGTCCTCGCCCGCTTTGCGCGGAATGAGCGTTCCGTTGATATCCACCTGACGGCGCGGGAGATCGATGACGCCCGCGAACGTCCCCGCATGGCTGCGGGAGGCGACGTCCGCGTTTTCCAGTTTGATCGTCCCGTTCGCAACGCTGAGACGTGCCGAGAATGTCGCGGGCGCAGGTTTACCGGGTGTGGCGACATCGAGCTGCGCGGCCGCACTCAAAGGCCCGAGCAGACCCGCCGCGAGGCCGTTCCCGGTTTCAGCCGCCGTGAC
>JAYRTJ010000026.1:0-38187 GCA_041919675.1 Rhodospirillaceae bacterium
AACAGCGGTCGTCTTCCCGGCGGCCAGATCCGCCGAGATCTGCGACAGCGCCACGTCCTCGACCTCATACGGCGCTTGGGCGGCCTCTTTCTTCTCCCCGCATCCCGCAACAGCCAGCGCCACGGCGGCCACGCTCACCATCAAGACATGGCGCGTCAAATTCTTAGCCATCGGAACCCCTCCCGAGAATGAATGATGCCAACAGCTTAGGCCGATTCTAGGCGGCCCCGATAGCCGGGGAAAACACTGCTTTTTCACGCCTTTTCGATTGGCGGGCACGCGCGAAATTTATCGGAGATAATTTTCGCGGTCTTCGTTGGACCGCACGTTGTGACGGCGGCATCGCGGGCTCAAGCGAAAATTATATCAGATATGATTTCGCGGACTCCGCTGGCGCCCAAACACCCCCTGCCCGACGCGAAATTTTATCTGATATAATTTTCGCGCTGGTCATTGGGGGCAAGGACGATGAAGTTTCTTACGATGGCGGCATTCTGCCTCGCGCTCATCGGCGCGCCGGCCTTCGCCCAAGACACGCCCGCCGAGCCCCAGCGTTCCACGCCGCTGCCCAAAATCATCGCCCCCATCCCCACCGAAGAAATCACCATCACCTCCAGCAGGCTCCGCACCGTCGTGCGCAACTTCGTCGACGTCGCCACCATGCCGTCGCCCTTGAACGCCGTCTCCCGCTGGAAGGCGAAGCTCTGCCCGCACACCACCGGCATGTCCCCGAGCTTCACCAAATTCGTCGATGCCCGCATCCGCGCCGTCGGCCAGCAGATCGGCGCCCCCGTCAACATGGACGAAAACTGCGCCCCGAACCTGCAAATCATCTTCACCGAGCGCCCGCAGGAAATGCTCGACACCATCCGCACCAAACTCCCGGCCCTGCTCGGCTACCACTACGCCGCCCAGGCCAGGGAACTCGCCACGGTCGAGCATCCCATCCAGGCCTGGTACGCCACCGGCACCCGCGACCGCATGGGCCAGCTCATCCCCGACAACCCTTACGGCTTCGCCACCGCCACCGTCGAAGGCAGCCGCCTCAAGACGGGCTTCCGCGCCGAGTTCCTCGCCGTCACCGTCGTCGTCGATCTCGTGAGGGTCGAGAACCAGGAGATCGGCGCCATCGCCGACCACGCCGCGATGCTGGCGCTCAGCCAAGCACGCGCCTTCGAGCGCTGCCGCCCCGTGCCCAGCATCACCAACATGTTCCTCGGCTGCGGAGACGACATCGCCGTCACCCTCACAAAATATGATGCGGCGTACTTGAAGGCGCTCTACGCGATCGCCGACCGCGACACGCCGGCGCACCTGCTCAAGGGGGATATTGCGTATTTGATGCGGGAGTATTTGAGCAAGGGCGAGTGAAATCAAGCGGATGCCCGGCATGGACGCGTAACCTGAGCCTCCGGGCACTCCGGGGCATGACGGCCGCGTTCACCTAAATTAAAACTTGCCTTTCGTCCCTATTTCAGGTATATCCCGTCCCTGACCTAACCGCTCCAGGAGCCTTCGGCCACGCGCACGTCTCGGCCATGTTCCCGTTGCAGCAGCGCCCCGTCCCGGGCGAACGCCTTCTCGCAATTCTCCGCCCACCCCATGAAGCCGGCCTGCGCCGCCCCTCGCGCCTGCGCCCTTTGCCGCAATGGCGCGCCATGTCGCTTATCCACAGGAGTGCTAACCTCCTGTCCCATCAGCGAAATTTCAAAAATGTCGCGCAATGTCGCGCGAATGTCGCGTGACACAACCCTTTGTCACAACTCGATTTTTCGGCTATTTTCGGGAAAATCGAATGTCGCGTGCATATCGGCATGGTATCCGGCGCGCTCACACCCCCAACCCCTTGTTTCCGCCCCCGCCTTTGCCCCGCTCGCGCCGCCCCTCTATAAGGCAGGGGCCGCATGAGTCCTTATATGTAAGTGAGCTGCCATGAGTGCTTCCCCAAGCGAAACGTCAGTCCGCCGAAGCGCGCAGGGCGAAGGCGGATTTGTCCTCATCGATAACTACGACAGCTTCACCTACAACCTCTGGCACTTCCTGTCCGAGCTCGGGGCCGATCTCACCGTCGTGCGCAACGATGCGGCCGGCGTCGAGGACGTGCTCGAGATGAAGCCCGCGGGCCTCGTGATCTCGCCCGGCCCGTGCGATCCCGACCGCGCCGGCATCTGCGTGCCGCTCATCGCCGCCGCCGCCAAAAACAACATCCCGCTGTTCGGCGTCTGCCTCGGCCTGCAGTCGATTGGACAAGCTTTTGGCGGCAAGGTCGTGCGCGCGCCCATGCCCATGCACGGCAAGGTCAGCCGCATCACGCACGGCGGCCATGCGATGTTCGCCGGCGTCCCCACGGAATTCTCCGCCACGCGCTATCACTCGCTGGTGGTCGATCGCGCGACGCTGCCGTCGGATCTGGTTGTGACCGCCGAAAGCGCCGACGGCCTCGTCATGGGCCTCGCGCACAAAACCCATCCCATCACCTCCGTGCAATTCCATCCGGAAAGCATCGCGTCGGAATACGGTCACCGCATCTTGCGCAACTTCCTCACCTCCACCGGCTTTGCGGCCAAACCCGAGCCTGCGTTCAAGGTGGGCCAGGTGAGCGCGGCCATGAAGGCCGCATCATAATATGTCGGACCTCAAGCCTTTCCTGGCGAAGGTCGCCGACGGCGCCGCGCTGTCTGAATCCGACGCCGAAGCCGCCTTCGAAGTCATCATGTCCGGCGGCGCCACCCACGCGCAGATGGGCGCGTTTTTGATGGCGCTGCGCGTGCGCGGCGAAACCGTGGCCGAACTCACCGGCGGCGCGCGCATCCTGCGCGCCAAAGTCCTCAAGGTCGACGCGCCCCCGGGCGCCATCGACACATGCGGCACCGGCGGCGACGGCGCGGGCACCTTCAACATCTCCACCGCGGTGTCTCTCGTGGTCGCGGCCTGTGGCGTTCCCGTCGCCAAACACGGCAACCGCGCGGTGAGTTCGAAGTCCGGCACCGCCGACGTGCTCGCCGCCCTCGGCGTCGATCTCGACGCCGCGCCGGACCTGGTGGCGCGCGCGCTGCGTGAAGCGGGCATCGGCTTCCTCTTTGCGCAAAAGCATCACACCGCCATGAAACATGTGGCGCCCGTGCGGGCCGAGCTCGGCCAGCGCACGCTGTTCAATCTCATCGGACCTCTTGCGAATCCCGCCGGCGCCAAGCGCCAGTTGATGGGCGTGTTCGCGCGCAAATGGATCGTGCCGCTCGCCGAAACCCTTTCCAACCTCGGCTCGGAGCGCGCCTGGGTCGTGCACGGCTCCGACGGCCTCGATGAAATCACCACCACCGGCGCCACCTTCATCGCCGAGCTGAAAGACGGAAAAGTTTCGACGTTCGAACTCACCCCCGAAGACGCCGGCCTCAAGCGCGTGAAACCGGAAGAGCTCAAAGGCGGCGACGTCGCGCACAACGCCGCGGCGCTGCGCACCCTCCTGCACGGACGCGGCGGCGCTTATCGCGACATCGTCACCTTGAACGCCGGCGCCGCCCTCGTCATCGCCGGCAAAGCCGCCGACCTCAAGGACGGCGTCGCCATGGCCCTCGACGGCCTCATGAGCGGCCGCGCAAAAAAAGCGCTTGAAACCCTCGTCGCCATCACCAACGCGAACGAAGCGAAGCGTTACGCCATGGCTCCGGCGGGAGGGACGGCGGATGTCTGATGTGCTCGAGAAGATCAACGGCATAAAACGCCAGGCCGTCGCCAAACGCAAAGAGCGCGTCTCTCTCGCGGCGCTTGAAAGCCGGTTGAGCTCCGCGGCGCCGCCGCGTGGCTTCGCCAAGGCTTTGGACGCCAAAGTCGGGCGCGGTGAGTACGCGTTGATCGCCGAAATCAAAAAAGCCTCGCCGTCCGCCGGCCTCATCCGCGCCGACTTCGACGCCGCGAAGCTCGGCAAAGCCTACGCCGACGCCGGCGCCGCCTGTTTGAGCGTGCTGACGGAAGAAGACCACTTCCAAGGCCGCGACGCATACATGCAAGCCGCCCGCGCAGCCTCGGGTTTGCCGGTCCTGCGCAAGGACTTCATGCTGGAGATCTATCAGGTCGCCGAAGCCCGCGTTCTCGGCGCCGACTGCATCCTGCTCATCATGGCCTGCCTGGACGACGCGCTCGCCCGCGAACTGGAAACCTACGCGATGAACATCGGTTTGGATGTCCTGGTCGAAGTCCACGACGAGGACGAATTCCACCGCGCGATGAAACTGAAATCCCCCCTCATCGGCGTCAACAACCGCAACCTCAAGACCCTGACCATCGACCTCGGCGTCACGGAGCGCCTCGCGAAGCTCTTGCCGAAAGACCGCGTCCTCGTCGCCGAAAGCGGTTTGAAGACACCTGCCGATCTCGCGCGTATGTCCAAAGCCGGCGCCCGGCGCTTCCTCATCGGCGAATCCCTGATGCGCGAACCCGACGTCGAAGCCGCCACGCGGAAACTGTTAGCGGTGCCCGCTCATGCTTAGTTCTCAGGCCCGAGGGTGACGATTGGAGGATGATGCGCCATGTTGTTTAGCCGCAAAAAGCTCACCCACATCGACAAGGACGGCAACGCCGTCATGGTCGACGTCTCCGACAAAAAGGCGACAGCCCGCGAAGCCGTCGCCAAGGGCTCCGTCCTCATGGACCTCGACACCCTGAAGATGATCGAGAAGCGCGCGCATAAAAAAGGCGACGTGCTCGCCGTCGCCCAGCTCGCCGGCATCCAGGCCGCCAAGCGCACCTCCGATCTCATTCCGCTCTGCCATCCGCTGGCGTTGACGAGCGTGAAGGTCGAGCTGGAAACCGACCCCAAAAAAAGCGCGGTGCACATCACCGCCGCGTGCAAACTCGTCGGCCAGACCGGCGTCGAGATGGAAGCCCTCACCGCCGTCTCCGCCGCCGCGCTCACGGTTTACGACATGTGCAAAGCCGTCGACCGCGGCATGCACATCACCGACATCCGCCTGGTGAAAAAATCCGGCGGCAAATCCGGCACGTTTGAACAGGATTAATGGAAAATATGCCCGCCCCTGCCGCGCCGAAGCTCCGAAGGAGCGAAGGCGGGTTGATCTCCGTCGCCGACGCCCGCCGCATGATCGTGGAGGGTCTCGGCCGTCTCGACATTGAACATGTCCCGCTGTCCAAGGCGCTGCACCGCGTTCTGGCCGCGGACGCTCTCGCCGCCGTTTCGCATCCGCCCGCCGATGTCTCGGCCATGGACGGCTACGCCATCCGCGTTGAAGACGTGCCGAGCGTTCCGCTCACGCTCGAAGTCGTCGGCGAGTCCGGCGCGGGCCATCCCTGGTCCGGCAGCCTCGGCATCGGTCAGGCGCTGCGCATCTTCACCGGCGCGCATGTCCCCGCCGGCGCGAATACCGTGGTGATGCAGGAAAACACCAAGGCCCACGGCACCAACGGCAATCAGGTGGTCATCATCGAGCCGCCCCAGCCTGCGCGTCACATCCGCCGCATGGGCCAGGACTTCCGGAAAGGCGATGTCGGCTTGCAGGCGCCGCGCCGCCTCACCGCGCGCGATATCGGCCTGCTGGCCGCCATGAACATCGCCCGCGTGCCCGTGGCGCGCAGACCGCGCATCGGTGTGCTCTCCACCGGCGACGAGATTGTCATGCCCGGCGAAAGCGTCGGTCACGGGCAGATCGTCTCCGCCAACGGCCCCGGCCTTTCCGCCTTCATCGAACAGCACGGCGGCGAAGCGATCCATCTCGGCGTCGCGAGGGACGAGCTCGAAGCCCTGCGCGCCGCCATCGCACGCGCCGAGCCGCTCGACATGCTCGTCACCTCGGGCGGCGTGTCGGTGGGTGAACACGATCTGATGCGCAAAGCCTTGCAGTCGGACGACTTCCGCCTCGCCTTCCACAAAATCGCGATGCGTCCCGGCAAGCCGCTGCTGTTCGGCCGCATCGGCAAGAATCAAAAGCTTCCGGTGATGGGCCTGCCCGGCAATCCGGCCTCGGCCATGGTGTGCGCCGTGCTGTTCCTCGGCCCCGCCATCGCCCGCATGCAAGGCATGGCGGGCGACGCGCCCGCGCTCATCCCCGCGCGCCTCGGCGCCGATCTGAAAGAAAACGATTCCCGCGAGGATTATCTGCGCGCGGCGCTCTCCCCCGATTGGGTGGCCACGCCGTTCCCCAAACAGGACTCCGGCATGATCTCGTCCTTCGCGCGCGCGGACTGTTTGATCGTCCGGCCGCCGAACGCCCCCGCGATTCTCGCGGGGGCGTCCGTGCCGGTCGTCCTCCTGCAGTAGCGCACCCGGTTTTAAGGGATGCGCCCGAAACTAATTCAGTTTCGCCTTCACCAGGTTCACAAGATTTCCCTGCTTGCCCGTCTGCAGCGAGACGAGTCCGTAAGCGTCGGTGAACTTCGAGGTATCGACGCTGGTCTTCAGCACGGCGTCCTTCATGGCCGGCGAAAGCTCGGGCGCCGGCGCCGTCTGGGCGGGCGTTTCCTCCTTCACCGCGTTATTGATCACGCCGCTCAGCAAGCTCACGCCCATGTTCGCGCCCACCCAGGCGCCGCCCGCGCCGTTCAGGCCGCGCAGCGCGTTGATGGTGCCGAGGTTCACGCCCGCCGGCAGCTGCGGCACCACGGGCTGGCCGGCGGCTTTCGCCGCCGCCGCGCTCTGGCTCCAATAGGCCACCTGATACGGCTGCACCTGCGCGCCGTTCGCGGCGGCAAGGGCCGCCTGCGTCGCGGCGTTCTGGTCGCCGCTCTCGTTGTAGTTCTGCCACCAGGCGCTCGAGTAGGCGTTGGCTTGCGTGTAGTAGGCCGCGTAGGTGCTGTCGCCGCCGCTCGCCGCCAGCGCCCGGCCGGCGCCGGCCGCTTGCGCGAGGCTGCCGAAGTTCACGCCCATGCCCTTTTCTTCCGAGGTCATCGCCTCGTTATAGGACTTCATGTTCTGGTCCATGGTCGCGCGCGCGTCGCCCAGCACGTCGCCGGCGATGCCGAGGCCTTCCTGGATCTCCTTCTGGCGCTTGCCCGCTTCCGCGCCTTTGATCTCCTTGCTCTCGAGGCCGGCCTTCAGCGCCTGGAACGCCTGCTCGTAGCAGGCCTGCCCTTCACCCAG
Source organism: Rhodospirillaceae bacterium (assembly GCA_041919675.1). GTDB lineage: Bacteria > Pseudomonadota > Alphaproteobacteria > Rhodospirillales > Rhodospirillaceae > SHVO01. The sequence goes on from JAYRTJ010000026.1 coordinate 7,091, forward strand.
TTTCAAGGTCGCCGCGCCGATCTTGTCGGCGTCCTGGCCCATCTTGTCGCCGTAAGCCGCCAGGCGCGCGGCGGCGTCGGGATAATCTTCCTGCATCTTCTTCGAGAAGGCGGCCGCGTCGGCCACATAACCCGAGTAGGTCGACGCCTGGTTGGCCAGACCCGCCACCTTGCCCAATCCGCCCAGGCCCGGGATGCCGAATCCGCCCAGCTTGCCCAGCGCGCCGGCCGCCGCGCCGGCCTTCTGCGCGGCGCCGCCCACGTCCATCGGCGGCGGCGGCACCATTTCGCGCGCGGCGCCGACCGGGGCGTAACACTCGCCATAGAATTGCGCCTTGAACGGCGCGGCCTGGGCCGTTCCCGCGGCAGCGCACAAACCCATGGTGAGAAGCGTTCTCTTGAGCATCGTTGGTTCCCCAATGTTGATAAACACCTATTACGGGTATAATTACATAAACTTACGCGCAGTGGGAGGTGCATTCTGGGGACGCTTGACGGCGATTGAGAACCAAAGTAGAACATAAGTCGGTTTACGATTTGTTCTTGTCATCTTCGTTTATTCACGCCGGAGCGCTGTTACATGCTCACCAAGAAGCAGCACCAACTCCTCCTGTTCATCCGGGACCGTATGGCCCGCGATGGGGTCGCCCCCTCCTTCGATGAGATGAAGGAAGCGCTCAAGCTGCGCTCCAAGTCCGGCATCCACCGCCTCATCATGGCGCTCGAGGAACGCGGCTTCCTGCGCCGCCTCCCGCACCGGGCCCGCGCGCTCGAAGTGGTGAAGGTTCCCGAAGGCCCGGGGTCGATGGCGGCCGGCGTGTCGGGGGGAACGTCGGGCGCCGCGAAGGGCAACTTCACGCCGAACGTCATCACCGGCAATTTCTCCGGCGCCATGCCCGGCGCGTCCGTCAAAGCGGCGAGCACGCAAGACACCATCGACCTGCCGCTCTACGGCAAGATTGCCGCCGGCACGCCCATCGAGGCGCTGCGCAATCCTGCCGAACACGTCAGCGTCCCGGGCGCCCTTCTCGGCACGGGCGACCATTACGCCCTCACCGTCGAAGGGGATTCGATGATCGACGCCGGCATCCACGACGGCGACACCATCCTCATCAAACGCTGCGAAAGCGCCGACAACGGCGCCATCGTCGTGGCCCTCGTCGATAACGAAGAAGCCACCCTGAAACGCCTCCGCCGCAAAGGCGAAACCGTCGCCCTCGAGCCCGCCAACAAACTCTACGAAACCCGCATCTTCGGCCCCGACCGCGTGCGCGTGCAGGGCAGGTTGGTCGGATTGCTCCGCCGCTATTAGCCTTTTGGTCACCCCGGCGGAGGCCGGGGCGAGGCGTTGAGCGCGCCGTTACCGCGGCCCCTCCTCGTCCGCCGCCGCACTCTCCCCAAACAGCGCCAGCCCCACGCTTCCGCGCATCCACACCCTTGTCCCCGTCGCGTCGGCCGACGACCGCGCGGTGATTTCATCCTTGCTCACCCACACGGCATGCGCGCCCCGTCTTGCAAGGGTTATCCGGTCAATGATGAACCCGTCCGTGCACAGGTCATAGGCCGCCACGGTGCTCACGATCACATCCACCGCGCCGCAGTCTTCCGCCAAGGCCGAAGGATCAAACGCCAGCAGCACCTTCCTCCCGCCCCGGGTCAGCACGCATCCGCTCTTATCGCAGACCATGTCTCCGCCCGGCCATTTGGCGTCCGACGCGCCGTAGCGTTCCGTCCAGACCTCGCGCACGAAGCGCCCCGCCCGCCCCGGCGCGAACACCAGCCGCCCCTCGGCATCGCTCACCGCGATCACCCGGGCGCTTTCATCCACCAGGATATCGGGCGTTCGCGTCACCCACGGCTGGATCAACGCCGCCAGCACCGGGACCACACCCAGCCAACGCAACCGCCCCTTCCACAGGCAGATGAAAATGATCCCCGCCGCCGCCAGCACCAGGAACGCCGTCTTCATCGGCGGAACATGCACCTGCGCGTTCGGCCAGCCCGCGATCTCGATCACGACGGCATTCAGGATCTCGATCCCCGCCCCCATCGCGCGCAGCGGCAGCGCATCCAATCCCAGCGGCATCAACGCCACGCCGGCGAGCCCCATCGGCATGATCCAAAGTCCGGTCAAGGGCCCCGCGATCAGGTTCGCCGCCAGCGAGTACGTGGGGAACATATTGAAGTGGTACAGCGCGAAGATGTTGGTCGCCCCGCCGGCCACGATGTCGGTCACCACCACGGCCAGCACATACACGCCGACGGCGCGCGCGATGGACAACTCGCCCTTCGCATCCCGCCAGGGAATCTTCAGCCAGGTCTGTTCATAGAGCGCGATCAAAGCCAGCACCGCCACGAAGGACATCTGGAAGCTCGCCCCGAACACCGCATCCGGATAGATCAGCATCAACACCAGCGCCGCCCAGGCAATCGTGCGCAGCGAGAGAGCCGTGCGGTCCACGAGCACCGCCGTCAGCACCACCGCGATCATCAGGAACGCGCGCACCGCCGGCACGCTCATGCCGGAGATCAGCAAGTATCCGAACGTGAGGCCAAGCGCGCACCAGGCCGCGATCTTCTTGGTGTCGGTGCGCAGCGCGACGGCCGGCATCGACGCCAGGATGCGCCGGATCAGGAAGAACACGGCCCCGGCCAGCAAGGTCATATGAAAGCCCGAGATGGACAGAAGATGCGCGAGGCCCGCCGCGCGGTAGGCGTCCTGCAAAAGCTCGCGGATCACCGTCTGCTCGCCGTTGATCAGCGCCGTGGCCACCGCGCCCGCATCGCCGGGCACCGCTTCGGCCACGCGCGCGCCGATCCCGCGCCGCCAGCCTTCGGTGAGCGCCGTGAACCGCGCGCTCCACCGCGGATCGGCGCCGGCGCCGGCGAGCTCCCACCGGCCCACCGCATATCCCGTGCCGCCGATCTGCGCGAAGTACAGGAACCTTTGGAACTGGAATCCATCCGGGATCGCGGGACGCATCGCCGGCCCCACCACGGCGGGCGCCGTAATGGTGTCACCGGGATTGGGAAGTCCATGGCCGCGCGGGATGTTGATGCGAAGGCGCTTGGGGATTGCGCCGTCGGGCACGCGGGGCAGATGCGTGGGCGCAAGCACGATCCGGTTCACGCCCGGCCGCCGCTCCGTCTCCACCACCCGGCCGGTGATCTCCACCGGACCGATCTCCTTGGTCAGGAGCGGCGTGGCCACGAGCGCGGTTCGAAAGTGCGCCGCGCTATGCCCGGCGGCGACGGCGATGACGGCGATCGCCAATGGTTTGGCGATCTTCAGCCGCAGGAGAACGACCGCCCCCAGGGCCGCGACCGGGCCGATCCACACCGCGGGGTCGGACCGCCAGCCGAAGAACAAAGCGATCCCCGCCGCGAAGGCCACCACGATCCACAGGATCGCGCGGCCTTCCTGCTGTTTCAGCTCTTGCCGGAATTCCCCCCACGCCGCATATGGACGCATGGTATCCCCCCGGGGATATGGTAAACCACGGCCTGGTTTTAGCCAGCCAATACGAGAGTTTTTGATGAGCGTTGTCGTCCGTTTCGCCCCGTCCCCGACCGGCTACCTGCATATCGGCGGGGTGCGCACGGCGCTGTTCAACTACCTCTATGCCAAACACACCGGCGGCAAATTCCTCCTGCGCATCGAGGACACCGACCGCGAGCGCTCCATCCCGGCCGCCATCGACGCCATCATGGAAGGCCTCAAATGGCTCGGCCTCGATTGGGACGGCGACGCGGTCTACCAGTTCGCCCGCGCCGACAAACACCGCGCCGCCGCCGAGCGCCTGCTGGCCGAAGGCAAGGCGTACAAATGCTACGCCACGCCCGAAGACCTCACCGCCATGCGCGAGGAGCAAAAAAACAAGGGTCTGCCGATCCGCTATGACGGCCGCTGGCGCGACCGCGCGCCCGGGGCCGAGCAACTGGGCCACCCTTACGCTGTGCGCTTCAAGGCGCCCCAGGAAGGGGACACGGTCCTCAACGACCTGGTGCAAGGTCCCGTGCGCGTGGCGAACGCGCAGCTCGACGACATGATCCTTCTGCGCTCCGACGGCACGCCGACCTACATGCTGTCGGTCGTGGTGGACGATATCGACATGGGCATCACCCATGTCATCCGCGGCGACGATCACCTCAACAACGCCTTCCGCCAGTACCAGCTGATTTTGGCCCTCGGCGCGCCGGTCCCGCGGTATGGGCATATCCCGCTGATCCACGGCGCCGACGGCGCGAAGCTGTCGAAGCGTCATGGCGCGGTCGGCGTCGAATTCTACCGCGATCACGGCTATCTGCCGGAAGCTTTGCGCAACTACCTCCTGCGCCTCGGCTGGTCCCACGGCGACGACGAGATCATCTCGGACGCCCAGGCCGTCGAATGGTTCGACATCGTGGACGTCAACCGCGGCGCGGCGCGCTTCGATATGGACAAGCTCACCAGCCTCAACGGCCACTACATCCGCCACGCCGACGATGATCGCCTGACGGACCTGGTCCTGCCCCTGGTCGCGCAAAAGCTCGGCCGGCCGGTCGATCAAATCACCCGCCTCAAGCAGGCCATGCCGATCCTGAAACAGCGCGCCAAGACGCTCCTGGAGATCGCCGACGGCGCCGTGTTCTTTGTCGGCCGGCGCCCGGTCCAGATCGACGAGAAGGCCGCCGCCATCCTGGCCGAGGGCGGCAAAACCGCCGTCGAGGGCGTGCTCCCGGCCCTGGAATGGGCCCCCTCCTGGACCCACGGCGAGATCGAGGCCCGGGTCCGGGGCTATGCCGAACAGGCCGGCCAGAAGCTCGGGAAGGTCGCCCCGCCCTTAAGAGCCGCGGTGTGCGGAAGCTTGAATTCACCGCCTCTTTTCGAGGTGATGGAGGTCCTGGGGCAGGAGGAAACCATCGCCCGGCTGAAGGACTCTGTGGCCGGTTAGCCACATCACATTCGCGCGGGCGAACGTTGATTCACAAGCATTTTCCGCGCTATAAGCGATGCAACATAAAGGGGCCCGCCGGGGGAGATACACGCGGACGGGACCTCGTCTTCAGAGGAAGGAGCGCACCCATGGCTAAGACTATCAGCGTGAAAGACGATCAAACCGGCAAGGCGTGGAAGTTCCCTGTCCTTGAAGGCACGGCTGGTCCGGATGTCGTGGACATCCGCAAGTTCTACGCCGAAACCGATATGTTCACCTACGACCCGGGCTTCACCTCGACGGGATCTTGCGAGTCCAAGATCACCTTCATCGACGGCGACAAGGGCATCCTCATGCACCGCGGCTATCCGATCGAGGATCTGGCCGAGAAGTGCAACTTCGAGGAAGTGGCGTACCTCCTTCTCCTCGGCGAACTGCCGAACGAAAAGCAGTACAAGCAGTTCGAGCGCGACATCACCTATCACACGATGCTGCACGAGCAGTTCCACAACTTCTACTCGGGCTTCCGCCGCGACGGTCACCCGATGGCGATCATGTGCGGCGTCGTCGGCGCGCTCTCGGCCTTCTATCACGACAGCCTGGACATCAATAACCCCGAGCACCGCCGCATCTCGACGTACCGTCTGATCGCCAAGATGCCGACCATTGCGTCGTGGGCTTACAAGTACTCGCTCGGCCAGCCGTTCATCTATCCGCGTAACGATCTCTCCTACGCCGAAAACTTCCTCTACATGATGTTCGCCACGCCGTGCGAAGACTACGAGGTCAACCCGGTCCTCGCCAAAGCCATGGACCGCATCCTCATCCTGCACGCCGACCACGAACAGAACGCCTCGACCTCGACCGTGCGTCTCGCCGGTTCGTCGGGCGCGAACCCGTTCGCCTGCATCGCGGCCGGCATCGCCTCGCTGTGGGGCCCGGCGCACGGCGGCGCCAACGAAGCGGTGCTCACCATGCTCCGCGAAATCGGCGACAAGAAGCGCATCCCTGAGTTCGTGAAGCGCGCGAAGGACAAAAACGACAACTTCCGCCTGATGGGCTTCGGCCACCGCGTGTACAAGAACTACGATCCGCGCGCGCGCATCATGTCCCGCACCTGCGCCGAAGTGCTCAACGAACTGAAGATCAAGAACAACCCGCTGCTCGACATCGCGATGGAACTCGAGCGCATCGCCCTCGAAGACGACTACTTCATCGAGAAGAAGCTGTACCCGAACGTCGACTTCTACTCGGGCATCATCTTCCAGGCGATGGGCATCCCCGTTTCGATGTTCACCGCGCTGTTCGCCCTCGCCCGCACCACGGGCTGGGTCGCGCAGTGGCAGGAAATGATCGAAGATCCGCAGCAGAAGATCGGCCGTCCGCGCCAGCTCTACACGGGCCAGACCAAGCGCAAGTTCGTGCCGATGAAGCAACGGAAATAAGGCGGGAGGCTCTTCCGTACTTTTCCCGGAAACGGCGCAGGAAGACGTTCCTGCGCCGTTTTCATTTGGGCCATGAAAAAGGCCGCGCGGGAGAGCCTCCGCGCGGCCTTTTCTTGTCGCGGCAATCTACTTCAGCATCGCCTGGATCTGAGCCACGGCGGCGTTCAGCTTCATGTCGTACAGACGCTTGCCGAGCTCGACGCTCGAACGCCGGCCGTCGCCGCTGATGCCGTTGTTGACGCGCTTGGCGTTGGGGTCCGGCTTCTGGCCCGGCGGCGGCACGGGATCACCCAGCGCCGTGGCCACGAGGTCCTTGCGCACCAGCGTGCCGTCCTTATCGAGCAGCATCATCAGCGAGGTATCCGGGATCCCGCCGTGCGTGCTCATCGGATAGCCTTCCGCCACGATCTGCTTCAGGAACTCGTTGTTCACCGCATAAGACTGATCGGCGAAGATGACCTTCACCCCTTCAGCAGCGTGCTTCTCCTGCACTTTCTTGGCCGCCGCGGCGTAAACACCGCCGTTCGGCCCCTGGCCGCCGCCGCTATCGCCCGCGAGGACAACGTTCTTGAAGCCGTTGACGATCGCGCCTTCGGCGAGCTGCTCGAGCACCAGCTGGAGCACGTCGGCCGAGAGGTTGATGCTGCCCGGCAGATCCTTGGACATGCCCGTCGGCGTGTACGGCATCACCGGGAACACGATGGCGTTGCCCAGCTTGCGCGCGATGTCGAGCGCCAGCGGCTTGCCCATGAACTGGTGGCCGCCGATCACGTTCTGCGGACCGCGCTGTTCGGTGCCGCCGGTGTAGATGATCGCCGTGGTCTTGCCCGCGGCCATGGCCGCCTTCAGTTCCGGCCACGTCATCAGTTCCATTTCGACCTGATCGGCCTTCGGCGCCGCGGCCGCGTGGGCCGACGAAACAACCGCGAACTGCGAGCCCGCCAGAAGCGCGAACGCCGCGGCGGTAACAGCAAACTTACGCATCGGAAATCTCCCCATATGTGAAACGCCCGGTGGGTTGGGAATGGCGTTTGGTGGGGATGGTATACGGACTACCGTTTAGCGAGAAGCTCAAGAATCGTCCGGGCGGCGATGCGGCTGGGCCGCTCACCCGGAGGTGATAGCTTTGAAAGCGCCGCGGCAAAGTCCGCCCGCTGCGCCGTGCGCCGAGGCTCGTCGCGCAGCAGCATCGCGAGGTCGTCCGCCAGCACTTCAGCCCGGCACATGCCCTGCAGGCGTTCCGGCACGGCATCATGACCTAAAAGGATATTGAGAAGATTGACCCGCCGGATCCTGGTCAGCATCCGGAACAGGAAAGCCGTCATCTTATTGACGCGGTAGGCGATGACATGGGGGACCCGCGCCATGGCCAGTTCCAGGGACACCGTGCCCGACGCCGCCAGCGCCACATCGAAGGCCGCGAAGGCGTCCGGGCGCATGCTGGATTCCTCCAAGATCACGATCGGAACCGCCCACCCGCCGGCGGCATAGGCGACCTCGGCCGCCACACCCGGCACCGTGGGGATCACGACCTGGATATTCGCATAGCGCTGCGTGAGCAGCGTGACCGCGTCCTTGAACACCGGCAGCAGGCGCGAGACCTCGCTCTTGCGGCTTCCGGGCAGGACCCCGATCAACTTGGCGTCCTCGGGAATATGGTGCAGACGCCGGAACCGCGATCCGTCCCCCTGCTCGAACCCCGCCTCGACCACAGGATGCCCAACCCATGTCGTGGGAAGACCGTGCACGGTGAAATACGGCGGTTCGAACGGCAGCAGCGCCATCAGGTGATGGATCCACTTGGCGAGCTGCTTCGCGCGCTTCGGACGCCAGGCCCACACTTGCGGCGCGACATAGCGCACACGCGGGATCGCGCTCTTCTTCTTGGCCAGGCGCTCGTGCACGCGCCCGGTGAAACCCCAGGAATCGATGGTCACAAGGATGTCGGGCTGCTTCGCTTCGATGTCGCGCACCGTTTCGGAAACGCGCTGCAACACCTTGCGGGCCTTGGGCAGCACCTCGAAGACGCCGAGAAGGGAAAGCTCGCGCACATCAAACAGGCTCTTGAAGCCGCCGCGCTCCATCTGATGACCGCCGAGGCCCGCGAAGCGCACGCGGCCAAAGGTCAGGTCGCGCAAGGCCTGAATCAGAAGGGCGCCCAGTTGATCGCCGGAGGCTTCGCACGCGATGACATAGATCAGCGGACCGTTTTCAGCGGGCGCCATCGGTTACCCCCACGATGAACAGGCCCGCCTCGTCCGCCATCGCCACCATGCGCGCGCGGTCCAGCATGAAGGTATGGCCGGCCTCCACGGCGATGCCCGACAGCCCCGCGGCGATGGCGTTCTTGACGGTCGCCGGGCCGACCGTGGGGAGATCCACGCGGCGCTCCTGCTGCGGCTTCTTGACCTTCACCAGGACGCCGCCGTTCACGCGGCCAAGCATGGCGTCGGTGCCGTCGGCGGCTTCGGCGGCGACGACCTTGCCGTCTTTCACAACGACGGCCTGTCCGGCGTCGGCCTTGCCGTGCGCCTTGGCGGCGGCGAAGCCGGCGTCGATGTCCCGCTGATGCGCGCCCGCAATGTGGCGGCCCATGACACCCGCGGGCGCAAGAAGCTCGAATAAAATGCTATCGGCGCCGACGACCTTGAAGCCTTCGCTTTCGATCTCGCCCACGACGGCGGACAAGAGGCTGTCGTCACCGAGCGCGGCGCGCCCGGCGATACGCGCCAGCATCGCCGCGCCTTTGAAATCGGTGATGAGCTCGCTGAACTTCGGCCGCTGCACGGCGCCGGCCATCACCACTTCCGCGACCCCGGCCTCACGCAGGGCGTCCAAGCCCTTCCCGACTTCGCCCAATTTGATCCAGCTGTCGGCGGCGCGCGGCAAAGCCAGGTTATCGCCAAAGCCCGACAGGCCGAGAATATAATGATCGCGGTTGGCCGCCCGGCAGGCGGATACAAGAAGCCCTGGGAGCGCGCCGCCGCCGGCGATGATCCCGAGCTTGGGCGCACGCACGGGCGCGGACACTTACGGAGAGCCGTTGCCGTTGGCGATGCCCGGCGTGCACATCGGCCGGGTGGAATCTTCGCGGATGAAATTGATGATATCCATCACGCCCGCATGATCCTTGAACAGCTCGGCGACTTCGATCAGGCGCTCGGCCATCGTGCCGCCTTGCGAGAATAGCAAGCCGTAGGCCGTGCGCAACGAACGGATGTCCTCGCGCGAGAAACCGCGGCGGCGCAGGCCGACGATATTGAGGCCCGTCAGGCGGGCGCGGTTGCCCATCGCGAGCGCGTAAGGAATGACGTCCTTCTCGACGCCGGTCACACCGCCGATCATGGCGTGTTTGCCGATGCGCACATACTGATGCACACCCGAGAGGCCGCCGATGATGGCGTATTCGCCGATCTCGACATGACCGCCGAGCGCCACGTTGTTGGTCAGGATCACATGGTCGGCGATGACGCAGTCGTGCGCCACATGCGAGCCGACCATGAAGAAACAATCGTCGCCAACGCGCGTTTCCATGCGGCCCTGTTCGGTGCCGATGTGCATGGTCACATGCTCGCGGATCGTGTTGTTGCGCCCGACGATCAGGCGTGACGGTTCGCCCTTGTAGCGCAGGTGCTGCGGCGCGAGGCCGAGCGAAGCAAACGGATGGATGACCGTGTTCGCGCCGATGGTGGTGTGCCCGTCGACGACCGCATGCGAAACCAGGCGCACGTTGTCACCGAGAACGACGTTCGGACCGATGGTGCAGTACGGACCGATCTGTACGCCCTCGCCGACGACGGCCGACGGCGCGACCACCGCGCTGGGGTGGATGTTCACGATGGGACGAGCGGTGTCCAAGAGATCAGGTGCCCATGATCATGGCGGTGTAGACCGCTTCGGCGACGACCGTGTCGCCGACCCTCGCTTCACCGGTGAAACGCCACACGTTGGCGCGCTGGCGCTCCTTGCGGCAGATCAAACGCAGTTGATCGCCCGGCTCGACCGGCTTGCGGAAACGCGCATTCTCGATGCTCATGAAATAGACCAGCTTGCCTTCGGCCGATTGCCCCAGCGAGGCAACCACGATCACCGCGGCCGTCTGCGCCATCGCCTCGATGATGAGGACGCCCGGCATGACGGGGCGGCCGGGAAAGTGACCCTGGAAAAATGGCTCGTTTGCGGTGACGTTTTTCAGCCCCACGGCGGACTCGCCGGGAACGACGTCGAGCAAACGGTCGACCATCAGGAACGGGTAGCGGTGCGGGATCATCTCGACGATCCGGTGGATGTCGATGGTAACCCCAGGGTTTGACGATTGTCCGTCCATAGCAGGCTCCGGATCCAAAACGCAGGCTCACTCCCGCGTCCAGAAGGACACGTTTTACGGCCCCTTGTTGCGCTTGGTCAACCGCGATAGGGCCGCTATTTCGCGCCAGAACTGGCGAATGGGCTTGGCCGGGCTGCCCATGACCACCTCGCCCCGGGCCACATCGCGCATCAGGCCCGATTGCGCAGCCGCTTGCGCCCCGTCGGCGAGTTTGACGTGGTCGGCCAGGCCCACCTGCCCGCCCAGGACGACACCATCGCCCAGCGTGCAACTGCCCGAGATTCCCACCTGCGCAACGATCACGCAGCTGCGGCCAATGACCACGTTGTGGCCGATCTGAACCAGATTATCGATCTTGGTGCCGGCGCCGATCACCGTGTCGGCGGCCGCGCCGCGGTCGACGGTCGTGTTGGCGCCGATCTCGACATCGTCGTGAACGATCACGCGCCCGAGCTGCGGAACCTTCCTGAGGCCTTGCGGCGTGGGCGCGAAACCAAAACCGTCCTGGCCGATGCGCACGCCCGGATGCAGCACCACACGCGCACCGACCAGCGCGTAGAACACCGTCACGTTCGGACCGATGGCGCTGTTCGCGCCGATCTCGACGCCGGGGCCGATGACGCTGTTCGCGCCGATGCTCACGTCGTCGGCGATGCGCGCTTTCGAACCGACGACCACGCCGGGCGCGAAACGCACGTTCCGGCCGATCACCGCATCGGGCGCGATGGGCGTGGAATAGTCGAGGGGTTCATTGAGCGGATAGAAATACGAGGCGACGCTTGTAAAGGCCGCGCGCGGATCTTCGGCGATCAGCACCGCACAGCCGTTCGGCGCCTGGCCGGCAAGCTCCTCGGTCGTGATGCAGGCGCCGCAAGCGCTTGCGCGCCAGGCCGCGACGAACTCTTTGCCGGAGACGTAGACGATATCGCCCGCGCCCGCGGTCTCGATCCGGCCGACGTCGGAAATAAGAAGCCCGGCCTCGGCTCCTGGAGCCGGCCGGGTTCCGGTCATCGCCGCGAGGTCCGCGACGGATCGCGGGGCCTCGCGGCGATAAAACCGTGGATCAGGCATGTAATGCCTTACGCCGTCTTATTTCGCTTTCGCCTTGGCGGCAGCCCCGCCGACGACCGGCGCGGCGGCGCCGGCGGCCGGAGCCGCCTGCGGCGCCTGCAGCGTGGCCGGATCCTGGAACTTCACCGCGGCGAGGCGCTGGTTGAGGCGCTCGAGCACCGGCTGCGTGATGTCCATGCCCGGATCGAAGAACAGGAGCTGGTTGTGCGCGGCAACGGCGGTGATGCCCTGCTGCTTCGCGATTTCCTGCGACACGCTGATGATCGTGTTGCCGATCTCCTGCATCGCCTGCTGGAATGAGAAGTCGAGACGCTCCTGCTTATCGCGGACCTGGTTCTGGAAATCCGCGAGCTTCTGCTGGAAGGTCTGCGCGCGCTGCTGGAACACTTCCGGCGCCATCACGCTGCGCTGCGAGGAGAGTTCCTGATCTTCGGTGCGGAGCTTGGCTTCCTCGTCCTTGATTTGCGTCTGATAGGTCTGCGCGTACTTTTCGCGCTCGAGGCGGACGCCCTTCGCGGCGAGGCTGTCCTGCAGGATGCGGTCGGTGTTGACCACGCCGAACACGACGGCCGGGCGGCCTTGCGCCTGGGCGCCGGCAACGCCGGTCATAGAAGCCATACCGGCGACAACCGCCACGAGGACGGAGCGACGCATGGTCGAAAGGAGTTTCGTTGTCATAGGTTGAGCCTTTTTTCGAAGCTGAATTAGTAACGTTGACCAAAGTTGATGCGGAACCGCGACTTCTGGTCGAACGGCTGCGCATTGAAAATAAACGGCGAGTAATCGACCGTGATCACACCCACGGGGGACGTCCACTCAACCCCGATCCCGGCTGACCCGCGGAACTTCTGGGAGTCCAGGATGGTGATGCCGGGACGCCGCTTCAAATCCTTCGGCGGACCAATAACACCCCAATCATTGAAGAGATAGGTCTTAAGGCCGCTTTCCTTGGGCAGGCCGGGCACGCGCAGCTGGAAGGACGCCGTGCCCATCCAATCGCCGCCGACCGCGTCGAAGGTCGAGGCGTCACGCGGGCTGGCGCCGAAGTCCTTGAAGCCGCGCAGGGTGGTGCCACCCATTTGAGAACGCTGGTAAATTTTGACTTCCTGGCCGAGGCCGACGATGTAGCTGGCGCTGGCGGCGGCCGAGAAGATCCAGCCTTCGAGCGGCTCGAGGTACATCGCGCCGCCAACCCCGCCGCGGACATAGCGTTCGCTGCCGCCAAGGCCCGCGAGGTCGGTGGAGAGCGTGAGGTAATAGCCGTTGTGCGGATCGATCACGTTGTCGCGGCGGTCGTAGCCGATGACCTGGCTGACCTGCGAGGTGACCGCGCTGCCCGCCTGCTCGCGCACGAACTGCGACGAGAAGCTGGTGAGGCCCGTCAGCTTGGTCACGAAGACCTGGTAGTTGAAGCGCTGGAACAGGTGTTCGTTGTACGAGAACCCGATGCGCGCCGTGCCGCCGAGGGTGTTCGAGGTGAAGCCCGACTGCGACTGATAGTCGACCTGGCTGGCGACGAGATCGAAACCCGCCACGAGCTGGCGGTCGAGGAAGTACGGTTCGGTGAAGCTGAGGTTCACCTGCATCTGCTGCTGCGCGAGGCTGAAGTTCGCGCCGAGGTTCTGGCCCTTACCGAGCAGGTTGCGCTCGCGCACCCCGACGTCGAACAAGGCGCCCGACGCGCTCGAGTACCCGACGCCGAAGCTGAGTTCGCCGGTGGGCTGTTCTTCAACGGTGGCGGTCAGGATCGTGCGGTCCGGATAAACGTCGGACGGCGCGTTGTCGATCTTGACGGTCTCTTGCTTGAAGAAGCCCAGGTTCTCGAGACGCTCGCGCGACCGGCGCACGCGGGCGGTGTTGAAGGCGTCACCTTCGACAAGGCGCATTTCGCGGCGGATCACGCGGTCGAGCGTACGGACGTTGCCTTTGAGGTCCACGCGCTCGACGAACACGCGCGGGCCTTCCTGAACCTGGAAGGTCAGGTCGATAGTCTTGTCGGCTTCGTTGCGGCGCACGCGCGGATTGATATCGACGAACGCGTAGCCGGCCGTACCGGCCGCGTCGGTGATGCCGTCGATCGTGTCTTCGATCGCCTTGCCGTTGAACCAGTCGCCCGGCTGCGGAATGACCGCGCTTTCGAGGACTTCGCGCGGCAGGTCCTTGATCGCCACTTCGAGATCGACCTTGTTGAGGCGGTAGCGCGGACCTTCCTTCACGGTGAAGGTCATATAGAAGTTCTCGCGGTTCGGCGCGAGTTCGGCGACGGCCGAGATGACTTCGAAATCGGCGTAGCCGTTCTGCACGTAGTGACGGCGCAGAAGTTCGCGGTCGTAGTTCATACGATCCGGATCGTAGGTGTCGTTGGAGGTCAGGAAGCGCCACCAACGCTCTTCACGGGTCAGAACCACATTGCGCAGCTCGTCGTCGTCGAAGGATTCATTGCCCACGAAGTTGATGGTGCGCACGTAGGTCGGGCTGCCTTCGCTGATTTCGAAGACCACATCGACGCGGTTCTGCGGAAGCTCGATGACCTTTGGATCGACGCGGGCGGCGAAGCGGCCCTTGCGGCGATAGAGTTCGAGGATCTTTTCGACATCCTGCTGCACCTTGTTGCGCGTGTACACCACGCGCGGACGAAGCTGCATTTCCTTGTTCAGGTCATCGTCCTTGATCTTGTCGTTACCTTCGAGCGAGATCCGGTTGATGATCGGGTTTTCGACCACGCGGATGACGAGCACGCCGTTCTCGCCGCGGGTGATGGACACGTCGGCGAAGAGGCCCGTGCCGAACAGGTTCTTTAAGGATTGATCGATGCGCGCGGGATCGAACGGATCGCCTTCGCGCACGGTGACGTAGGTCCGAACGGTCGCCGGTTCGATACGCTGGCTGCCCTGAACGGCGATGCCTTGAATAGTATCGGTTGCGCTCTGCGCGCGAAGCTCGGTTACCGGTAATGCAACAACGGCCGCGCCGGACAGAAGCGCCAGCATGGCGCCCGCCTGAAGGGCGGACAGCGGCACAAGATGCCACCCGCGCCGCACGCTGCGCCGAACCGTTCCAGACGCCCCAATCATCGAAACCTTCCCAGCTTTATCGATCCGCCAGCGCTAAACGCAGCGGGTTATCTTCTATGTGCGGATCAACTGGACGATGTCGTTCCAGGTCACGAACAGCATCAGAGTAAGGACAAGAGCCAACCCCACACGCAGACCCCATTCCTGGACCTGTTCCGAAAGCGGTCGTCCGCGCACGGCTTCGATGGCGTAAAACATGAGGTGTCCGCCGTCAAGGAGCGGGACCGGGAAAAGGTTCACAACCCCAAGATTAATCGACAGAATCGCCATAAAAAGAATGAAACCAAGGACCCCGGTTTTGGCCGCCTGCCCCGAAATTTGCGCAATCCGGATCGGGCCGCCCAGGTCCTCGGTGCCGCGTTCGCCCATGATCATCTGGCCGACGGCGACCTTGGTCGTGTGGATCACGTCATAGACCTGGCCGAAGGCCGCGCCCGCCGCCGAGACCGGGTTCAGGCGCGTGACGGTCATATGGTCGCGGGAGGCCTGGATGCCGAGCATCAGGCGCTTGGTGACGTTGCCCTCTTCGTCCTTGTCCTCGCGCACGCGCGGGGTGACCGAGAACACCTGATCGTCCACGCCTTCGCGGCGGATGCCGATTTCCATCGGCGCGCCGTTGGCCAGCAGCACGATGGTCTGGATATCCTCGAAGCGCTCGACCAGCTTGCCGTCGATGGTGATGATGCGGTCACCCGGCAGGATGCCGGCGTCTGCCGCCGCGCCGCCTTCGACGATCCCGCCGATGACCGGGTCGGTCGTCGGGCGGCCGCCAATGGAGAAGGTCAGCCAGAAGACGAGCACGGCGAAAATGAGGTTCACGGCCGGGCCGGCGAACACGATCGCGGCCCGCTGGCCGAGGGTCTTGTACTTGAAGGAGACCGCCCTCTCCTCCGGCGTCAATTCGCGGGCGACTTCGGTGGTCTTGCCGCCCTCCACGACCTGCATGGTCTCGCCTTCGCCGAACATCTTCACATAGCCGCCGAGCGGGATCAGCGAGAGCTTCCAGCGGGTGCCGTGTTTGTCGGTGCGGCCGATGATTTCCGGGCCGAAGCCGATGGAGAAGGACTCGCAGCGCACGCCGCAGCGGCGCGCGACGAAGAAGTGACCGAACTCATGGACGAAGACCACGACCGACAGGGCGAGGAAGAAGCTCACGAGAGTAAACGGAACGCCGAAAAGGTGTTCAAGCACGCTGTGCATCTCCTAAGGCCGCGGTGAAGCGGCGGTCCATCGTCATCGCGAAGCCTACTCGGCGGCCGCGCTCAGGTTACGCGCCGCTTGCGCCACACGGCGGGCTTCCGCGTCGACCGCCATGACGTCTTCGAGAGTCGCGAGCGATTGGTGCGCCACCCGGTCCATGGTGTGCTCGACGATTGCGGCAATATCAAGGAAGCCCACGTCTCCAGCCAAAAACCGCGCCACGGCGACCTCGTTGGCGGCGTTAAGAATTGTAGGGGCGCTGCCGCCCGACTGCAACGCGCGGCGGGCCAGACGCAGCGCCGGGAAGCGGATTTCATCGGGCTGCTCGAAGGTCAGCGCGCCGAGCGCGGCCAGGTTGAGTCTCGTGGTTGGTGCATCGAGGCGTTTCGGCCACCCTAACGCGTAGGCGATGGGGGTGCGCATGTCCGGACTGCCGAGCTGGGCCAGCACCGAGCCGTCGCAATATTCCACCATGCTATGGATCACGGACTGCGGATGGACGAGGACGTCGATCCGATCGTTCGGCAGGCTGAACAGGTAGTGGGCCTCGATGACCTCGAGACCCTTGTTCATCATGGTGGCGGAATCCACCGAGATCTTGGCGCCCATGGACCAGTTGGGATGGGCCACCGCCTGCTTGGGGGTGGCGTCCTGCATCTGGGCGGACGACCAGGCGCGGAACGGACCGCCCGAGGCCGTGAGAATGATCTTTCGGATCTTCTCCTTCTGCTCGAAGTCGAAGACCTGGAAGATGGCGTTGTGCTCGGAGTCCACCGGCAGGAGCGTGACCTTGTGCCTGGTCACGGCCTCCATGAACACGGCCCCGGCGCTGACCAGGCATTCCTTGTTGGCCAGCGCGATGGTGGCCCCGCGGGCGACGGCGGTCAGGGTGGGCTTCAGGCCGGCGGCGCCGACGATGGCGGCCATGACCCAGTCGGAAGCTTCGGCGGCCGCCTCGCAGACGCCTTCGGGTCCGGCGGCGACACGGATCCCGGTCCCGGCCAGGGCGGCTTTGAGATCGGCATGGGCCGCGGGATCGGCGACCGCGACGATGGCCGGCTTCAGGCGCTTGGCCTGCGCGGCGAGCTTCTGCCAGTTCCCATTGGCCGTCAGGGCGACGACGTCGTAGGCGTCCGGATTGCGGTCGATGAGATCGACGGTGCTATCGCCGATGGACCCGGTCGAACCGAGGATCGTGACCCGCTTGCGGCTGCTCATAGCGCCTACCACCGTTGAACTCCGCCGCCGAGAATAACGCAAAACACGGCCATGATCGGCGCCGCGGCCCACAGTCCGTCAAAGCGATCCATGAAGCCGCCGTGGCCCGGGATAAGCGTGCCCGAGTCCTTGACGCCGTAGCGTCTTTTTACAGCTGATTCAAAGAGATCGCCCATTTGACTCACAATCGACATTAAAAATGCAACGCCGATGTGCGCGGGCTTAATCTGAATTCTAAAGACCCACAGCAAGAGCGCCGAGAGCGCCACGGCCCACAGGAGGCCGCCGATGGCGCCGGAGCGGGTTTTGCCCGGGCTGATGGACGGCGCGAGCTTCGGCCCGCCGATCGTGCGGCCCGTCGCATAAGCGCCGATGTCCGTGGCCCAGACGACCGCGAGCGCCCAGAAGATGGAGAAGCTGCCGCCGTCGACTTCGAAACCCGCGGCGCCCGCGACGACATAGTCCGCGCGCCCGCCCCCGCCCGCCGCCCAGATGTAGGCCAGCGTGACCGCGGGGAGAACAGCGTAGGGGACGGCGACGAAGACGGGTTCGCGGCGAAGCATGACACCCACCAGGCCAATGGCCACCACGATCATGGCCCAGGGCGCGTAGATGGGGATCAGGAGGCCGCCGATGAGACCGAGGGCCAGAAGGACCGCGCGGGTCCGCTTCCCCAGCGCGCTATCCATCCGCACGAACTCCCAGGCGATCAGAGCCGTGATCAGCCCGAGCATGATGTGGAAGGACGGATAGCCGAAATAGACTAGGGCCAAAAACAGGGGCCCCAGAACAACACCCGAGGCGATACGGGTCCAAAGCATGAGGCGCGCCCGTTAGCTGGTGACCGCGCCGTAGCGGCGCTCGCGGCTGCGGTAGGTGGCGACGGCGGCTTCGAGCTCGGCCTGGCCGAAGTCCGGCCAGAGGGTCTCGGTGAAGACGAGTTCGGTGTAGGCCAGCTGCCAGAGCAGGAAGTTGCTGATGCGCTGCTCGCCGGAGGTCCGGATCAAGAGGTCCGGGTCCGGCGTGCCGTCGGTGAATAGCCGGCGGGAGAAGCTTTCCTCGTCGATGCTGTCCGGGGTCATGCGCCCGGCGGCGCAATCGGCGGCCAGCGACCGGGCGGCCGCCAGGATCTCCTGACGAGCGCCGTAGCTGAGGGCGATGGTCAGGTCCATCTTGGTGTTGGAAATGCTTCGCGCTTCCGCGGCCTCGATGAGCTTCACGGTATCGGCCGAAAAGCGCGAGCGGTCCCCGATGACCCGCAGGCGGATGCCGTTCTCGATCAGCTCGGCGATATCGTTCTCGAGGTAGAAGCGCAGCAGGCCCATGAGGTCACGGACCTCGGTCTCGGGGCGCTGCCAGTTCTCCGACGAGAAGCCGAACAAGGTGAGATAGCGCACGCCCATATTGCCGGCGCTCTTCACGACCTTTTTGACCGCGTCGGCGCCGCGCTTGTGGCCGGCGGTGCGGGGCAGCCCCCGCGCCTTCGCCCAGCGCCCGTTCCCGTCCATGATGATGGCCACATGCAGCGGCGTGCCCTGATCGGGGCGGTCGTCGGCCGGCTGCAGCGGGGCGGTTTTGACGAGCATTCGGGCGATTTTAGACCAATGACTAGACTTTTAGACCAGTGACTAGACTTGGGTGATTTCGGTTTCTTTGTGCTTCAAGGCCTCATCGACCTTGGCGATGTACTGGTCCGTCATCTTCTGGACCTCGTCGTTGTACTTCTTGTGCTCGTCCTGGGAGATGACGTGGTCTTTTTCCATCTTCTTGAGGACGTCGTTGCCGTCACGGCGCACGTTGCGGATCGAGACCCGGGCGTGTTCGGCGTACTTGTGCGCGACCTTGGTCAGTTCCTGGCGGCGCTCGGAGGTGAGCGGCGGAATGGGAACGCGGATCAGGGTGCCGTCGGCCATCGGGTTGAGACCGAGGTTGGCTTCGCGGATCGCCTTTTCGACAGCCTTGGCCATGCCCTTGTCCCACACGGAGACGGACAGGAGGCGCGGTTCGGGCACCGACACAGAGGCCACCTGATTGAGGGGCATCTTGCTGCCGTAGGCATCGACCATCACCGGTTCGAGCAGCGAGGCGCTGGCGCGGCCGGTGCGCAGGCCGGAGAATTCCTTCTTGGCGTGCTCGAAGCTGACTTCCATCTTGTGCTGGAGGTCTTTTTTAAGATCTGCGTAGCTTTGAGCCATATCCTCACCCCTCTCCTAAATCCTTAAGCCGCCGCCTTGGTGACGATGACTGTAAACCGGCCGCGGCCCTCAAGGACATCGGCCACGGCGTTTTCGTTGTGCATATCGAACACGACGATCGGCAGCTGGTTCTCGCGCGCCAAGGCAATGGCGGCGGTATCCATCACGCGAAGATCGTCGGAAATAACCTTGTCAAAAGTCAGGCGGTCATACCGAACGGCATTGGCATGTTTCTTCGGGTCCTTATCGTAGACCCCGTCCACCTGGGTGGCTTTGAGGAGCCCATCGCAGTTCATTTCGACCGCGCGCAGCGCAGCGGCCGTATCGGTCGTGAAGAACGGATTGCCGGTGCCGGCGGCGAAGATCACCACGCGGCCCTTCTCCATGTGACGGACCGCGCGGCGGCGGACATAGGATTCACAGACCTGGGACATGGCGATAGCCGACTGGACACGGGTCGGCACGCCGATCTGCTCGAGCGCGTTCTGAACGGCGAGCGCGTTGATGACGGTGGCCAGCATGCCCATGTAATCGGCGCTGGCCCGGTCCATACCCTGGGCGGCGCCGGAGATCCCGCGGAAGATATTCCCGCCCCCGATGACGAGGCAGACTTCCTTGCCCATGCCGGTGACGGTCTTGATGTCCCGCGCCAGCTTGGCGACGGTTTCGTTGTGAAGGCCGTACTCGGCGGGGCCCATGAGCCCCTCGCCCGAGACTTTCAACATGATGCGTTTGTACGGCAGGGGCGCCATTGCCTCACCTTCTTAAACTCATGAAAAAGGGACGGTTTTGCCGTCCCTTGAAGTCCGGTCCGTGCGCTGGGCTGGCATCATATACCAAACCCAGCGCACAGAAACGGGGAAGAAAGCGCTTCTTTACTTGGAGGCCGACATCGCCGCCACTTCGGCCGCGAAGTCGGACTCGTTCTTCTGGATGCCTTCACCCAGACCGAAGCGCAGGAAGCCGGCGAGCTTCACCGGGGCGCCGATGTCCTTGGCGAGTTTTTCGACGACGGCGCCGATCTTCATCTTGTCGTCCAGGATGTAGGCCTGCTCGAGCAGCACGACTTCTTCGTAGTACTTGCGCACGCGGCCCACGAGCATCTTCTCGACGATATCCGCCGGCTTGCCCGACTGGAGCGCCTGATCGCGGTAGATCGCCTTTTCGCGCTCGAGCACGGCCGGATCGACGGAGGCGATGTCGAGGGCTTCCGGCTTCGCGGCGGCGACGTGCATGGCGAGTTGCTTGCCGAGTTCGGCGAGCTTGGCCTTGTCACCGGTCGATTCCAGCGCGACGAGCACGCCGATCTTGCCCAGACCCGGACGGATCGCGGTGTGGATGTAGGACGACACGACGCCGTCCGACACGGCCACGGCGGCCGCGCGGCGGATCGCCATGTTCTCGCCGATGGTGGCGATGAGGTGCGTGAGCTGCTCGGAGACCGTGCGGCTTTCACCCGGGTGCGGCTTGCCCTTCAGAGCTTCCACGTCACCCTTCACTTCGAGCGCGATCTTCGCGGCGCTGTCGACGAAGTCCTGGAACAGGACGTTGCGCGCGACGAAGTCGGTTTCGGCGTTGATTTCGATCACGGCGCCGGCGTTGCCGGCCGTGGCGACGCCGACGAGGCCTTCAGCGGCCACGCGGCTCGACTTCTTGGCGGCCTGCGAAAGGCCTTTCTTGCGCAGCCAATCGATGGCGGCTTCCATATCGCCGTCCGTGGCGTTGAGCGCGTTCTTGCAGTCCATCATGCCCGCGCCGGTCTTTTCGCGCAGGTCCTTTACGAGTTGGGCGGTAATAGCAGCCATGGGGTCCTCGGGAATATCTTGAGTGCGGCCCTAGGCCGCGAAGGAAGTCCGCGGAACGAAAATACGAAAGGCCGCTTTTCGTTCCGCGGAAAAGAATGATGAAGCTTAGGCTTGCGCGCCTTCAGCTTCCTTCTTGGCGCGCGGGGCGCGGCTACGCGGCTTCTTCACCACGACCGGGCCGCCTTCATCGCCTTCCGGGAGATTTTCCGTCGGGACGTTTTCCTGGGCGCCGATATCGACGCCGGCAGTCTTCATTTCGTCCTTGATGCCCGTGAGCACGGTGTTGGCCACGAGTTCGCAGTAGAGCTTGATCGCGCGGATGGCATCGTCGTTGCCCGGGACCGGGTACGTGATGTTGGCGGGATCGGAGTTGCTGTCCAGGATCGCGACGACCGGGATGCCCAGCACGCGCGCTTCATTGACGGCGATGGATTCCTTGTTGGTGTCGATCACGAACAGAATGTCCGGCAGGCCGCCCATGTCCTTGATGCCGCCGAGAGAGCGGTTCAGCTTTTCCTGCTCGCGCGCGAGTTCCAGCTGTTCCTTCTTGGTGAGGCCGTGCAGCTGCTGTTCGTCGCCGAGACGGGCTTCGAGGTCCTTGAGGCGCTTGATCGAGTGCGAAACGGTCTTCCAGTTGGTGAGCGTGCCGCCCAGCCAGCGGTGATTGACGAAGTACTGGCCGCAACGCTCGGCGTATTCCTTCACGAGTTCCTGCGCCTGGCGCTTGGTGCCCACGAAGAGCACGCGGCCGCCGGCGGCGGTGACGTCGTGAATGGCCTGCATCGCGCGCTGCAGCATCGGAACCGACTGCTGCAGATCGATGATATGGACCCCATCGCGCACCCCGAACAGGTACGGCTTCATCTTGGGGTTCCAGCGGCGGGTGTTGTGGCCGAAGTGGGCGCCGGCTTCGATGAGCTGACGCATGGAAAAATCAGGCAGAGCTGCCATGTGATCCTCTTTTTTTCCGGTTGTGCCTCCCCAGGTGGTGGAATCTCCCCCAAAAGGGAGACACCGGAATGGACGTCCGGAACTCCCGAACCGCCCGCACCCAGGTGTGGAATGGGCGGGGGTATAGGGTTTCCCCCTTTAAAAGTCTAGGTAAAAACCTAGAATCCCATCCGGAGCGCAACATTTCCGGCCGGTAAGCCATTAAGGCTGCGCCGGAAAATAGGTATTCCCCATGCAAATCGACCACGCCACCCTGACCCGCCTCCTGCGCAAAGGCCTTCGCACCATGAAGGGGGCCGACATTGTGCGGGTGGTCCGCCGGTCCAAAGGGCTGCGCCGCCTGATCAACGGGCCCCTGTCCGACATGGGCCAGGACGTCGGTGCTTTGCTCGCCATGGTGAAGGACTACAGCAACGGCACATATCGAGAGGCGCCCCGCGCGACGGTCCTCGCCGCCAGTTTCGCGCTTCTTTATGTGCTGAACCCCTTCGACCTGATGCCCGACTTCATTCCCGGCATCGGCTACCTGGATGATATGTCCATGGTGGCCCTGGTGATCGGTTCGATCCGCCGGGACGTGGCGCACTACGCCCGCTGGCGCCGGAGCCGGGCCGCGATCGCGCGGAGACTGCGCCTGACCTTTGGCATTGGCCGCCGCCGGGTTTTCGCCGGGTAGGGAAAACGTTCTTCCTCGGGCGAGCGATTGCGGGGGAGTTTCTTCCCGCGATCCGCCCGAATGCGCCGATAAGGATAAAGCCCGGCTACCTGTAACAGCCGCGCCGCTCTTAGATGCTGTCCGTGATGCCCAAGGACAGTGCGATGCCTCAGACAATCGACAGTTACCGGCTCCGCGCCGCGGAATGCCTCGCCGAGGCGCGCCGGGCGCCGCATGAGACCGACAAGGCGATCTTCCTGGAGATGGCCGAGCAGTGGCTGTCTTTGGCGGCACATGGCGACAAGGCCCCGAACGCGTTCGGCGCACTCGTCGGCTAATCCTCATTCTTTCTGAGCGGCTTCCGCGAGCCGCTTCCAATCTTCCGCCACTCTTATAAGACCCTCGCGCGTTTGCGCGTCCGCGGTGCGCGCCGCGCGTTCGAAGGTTTCTTCGGCGCGGCGGCGATACCAATCCGCCCTTCCCCGCTTGGCTTCATCAAGCGCGGCTTGCGTGGGCGCCAGCGGCGGCAAGATCTCCTCGAACGGCGTGAACCACATTTTCCGGAGCGCGATGAGCCCGAGCACCGGGCCCGGCAGGAGAATCCAGGCGACCTTGTCGCCCAATGCAGCGTGAGCTTTGGTGGCGATGAGGATCGAGATAATGGTGACCGCGAAGCCGATGCTGGTTTGCAGCGCGAGCGAACTGCCGATGAGCGCGGGCGGACAGTGACGCGCGGCAAGCGCGGAGAACTGCGGCGAGTCCGCGATCACAGCCCCGCCCCAGATGAGCAGCACGAGGATGCGCAGCGGAAGCGGCGCGCTGTGCAACAGCGGATAGATCAGACACATCAGCCCGGAGATGGCGAGCGACGCGCCCGCGACACGTTCCGAACCAAGGCGGCGTGTGATGCCGCCGCCCCAGATGCAGCCGATGCAGCCCACGGCGATGACGGTGAAGGAAATGGCCCAGCCAATCTGGGGATCGTCGAAGGGCGTGCCCAGGATGGCGGAGGCCACCAGCAGCGGCACGATGGTCCAGAAGGCGTAGAGCTCCCACATGTGGCCGAAGTAGGCGAAGGCGGTGGCGCGGAACTTCGGGAGCCTGAAGGCGAGGAAGAAGCTTCCCGCGTGCGCGGGCGCGCCTTTGCTCATGGTGGCGGGATCGCCGAGTTTCAGGATGAGCGCGCCGGCGATGAAGGCCAGGACAGAAGACACGAGCATCGGTGTTTGCCAGGCGGCGTGACTGCCGAGGGCGCGCACGCCCATGGGCAGCGCGGTGCCGAGGGTGAGCATGCCGACAAGAAGCCCGAGGGTCTGCCCGGCTTTGCCGGGCGCCCAGGCGACGGCCATCTTCATGCCGATGGGATACACCCCCGCGAGCGAAACGCCGACGAGAACGCGGAGCACCAACTGCAAGAGCATGGAATCCGCTGAATAGGCGAAAGCGAGATTGAACAGCGCGCCGAGAGCGGCCGACAGCGCGAAGATGCGCGACGGACGGAAGCGGTCGGCGAGACCGCCGAAGGAAAACAAAAGCGTGCCGGTGATGAAACCGCCCTGCACCGCCATGGTCATGGCGCCGAGATATTCCGCCGTGCCGCCGGCGACGTTGGCGGAGAACCAGAGCGAGGTGGCGAGAAGCTGCGCGAGCGCGATGAGGGTTGTTTGCGGGGTCATGTCAAAAACACAAACAAAAAAACCCTGGATCCTGGGGGCAAGCCCCAGGATGACCAGAAAACAATCCGATCATTTCTTCAATGAGCGGAAGTCCATTCATTTTGGCTAGAACTCGCGGATTTCGGCGACGCCATGCATTTCGCGCAAGCCGGTGAGGGTTTTGGGTTGGATGGCGTAGCGTTCCGATAGAGCCAAGTGCACGAAGTGGCCGTTCTGCCGTGTGACCACCACGATCTTGCCGTTGCCGCGGCCGTCGGCCGACAGCAGGCTGGAGAGTTCGTGGACGGGCAGGTCGTTCGTGACGTGGAGTTCCAAATTGCGGACGCGGGCGGCGGCGGCCTTCTCCAGGTCGTCGACGCGGGTGGTGAGCAACCTCACTTTGCCGTTCTCCAACTGGGCGTCGAGGGTCAGAAGCACGGCGGACTCGCCGTCGAGCAACTCGCGGCTCATCGCGAGGACTTCGGAGAACATCATGGCTTCGAAGGAGCCGGTGGAGTCCTGGAACTTCACGAAGGCGTATTTGTTGCCGCGTTTGCCGATGCGCTCGCGCTTTTCCTGGACGGTGCCGGCCATGCGGATGGGTTTCGCGCACTGGTCGGGCGTGAGGTTTTCGAGATCGCGCGCCTTGACGACCTTCAGGGCTTCGAGCGTGCCCGAATAAGTGTCGAGCGGATGTTCCTTCAAGTAAAAGCCGAAGGCGTCGTATTCGTGGGCGATCTTCTCGAACTTGCGCCACTCGTTGACCTTGGGAAGCGTAATGTTGCTGTGGCTGTCGTCGCCGCCAAACAAACTCACCTGATTTGAGGCGCGCGCACCGGCGCTGTGCTGGGCGTGGCGCAGCACGATCTCGATGCCAGCGAACAGCTGTCCGCGATTGGGATGCAGTTCATCGAGCGCGCCGGAGTTCACGAGGTTCTCCAGGAGGCGCTTGTTGATGACCGAGGTGTCGAGACGGTTGGCGAAGTCGGACAGCGATTTGAATTTTCCATTTTTTCGCCGTTCATCGACGAGGGCCTGCATGGCCCCTGCCCCGACGTTCTTGAGGGCGGCGAGCGCATATCTGATCTGGCCGTTCTCGACGCTGAAGGTGACGTCGGAACGGTTCACGTCCGGCGGCAGGATCTCGATTTTCAGGCGGCGCAGCTCGGCGCGGAAATCGCCGAGCTTGTCGGTGTTGTGCATATCGAGGGTCATCGACGCGGCCAGGAACTCGGCCGGGTAGTTGGCTTTCAGATATGCGGTTTGATAGGCCACCAAGGCATAGGCGGCGGCGTGCGATTTGTTGAAGCCGTAGCCGGCAAATTTGTCGATGGTGTCGAAGATGGTGGAGGCGCGGTCGGGCGCGATCTCGCGGAACTTGCCGGCGCCTTCGACAAAGGTGGCGCGCTGCTTGTCCATCTCCGCCTGGATCTTCTTGCCCATGGCGCGGCGCAGGAGATCGGCGCCGCCAAGCGAATAACCGGCCAGCACCTGCGCGGCCTGCATCACCTGCTCCTGGTAGACGATGATCCCGTAGGTCTCCTTGAGGATCGGTTCCATGGCGGGGTGCATGTACTCGATGGGTTCGCGGCCGTGTTTGCGGTTCACGAAGCTGTCGATATTGTCCATCGGACCCGGGCGGTAGAGCGCGACGATGGCAATGAGATCTTCGAACACGTCGGGCTTGAGCTTACGCAAGACATCGCGCATGCCCGTACTTTCAAGCTGGAACACCCCCGCCGCATCGGCCCGGCTGAGCATGGCGTAGGTGGCTTTGTCGTCGAGCGGGATTTTCGAGAGATCGAGGTTGATGTCCCGCTTGCGCAGGAGTTTCACCGCGGTTTCGAGAACGGTCAGCGTCTTCAAACCCAGGAAGTCGAACTTCACGAGGCCCGCCGGTTCCACCCACTTCATGTTGAACTGGGTGACGGGCATGTCGGACGCGGGATCGCGGTAGAGCGGGACGAGTTCATCCAGCGGACGGTCGCCGATGACAAGGCCGGCCGCGTGGGTGGAGGCGTGGGCGTAGAGGCCTTCGAGTTTCAGCGAGATATCGATGAGGTGTTTCACCGTGTCGTCGGTGTCGCGCAGGTTCTTGAGTTCCTCTTCGGATTCCAGCGCTTGCTTCAAGGACACCGGATTGGCCGGGTTCATCGGCACCATTTTGCAGATCTTGTCGACGAAGCCGAGCGGCATTTCCAGCACGCGGCCGACGCCGCGCAGCACGGCGCGGGCCTGGAGTTTACCGAAGGTGATGATCTGCGCGACACGGTCGCGGCCATATTCGTTCTGGACGTAGCGGATGACTTCGTCGCGCCGGTCCTGGCAGAAGTCGATATCGAAGTCGGGCATCGAGACGCGTTCCGGATTGAGGAAGCGTTCGAACAGGAGATTGAAGCGCAAGGGATCGAGGTCGGTGATGGTGAGCGACCAGGCCACGACGGAACCGGCGCCCGAGCCGCGGCCCGGGCCGACGGGAATGTCCTTGTCCTTCGCCCACTGAATGAAGTCCGCGACGATCATGAAGTAGCCGGGGAAACCCATCTTCACGATGGTATCCAGCTCGAACTCCAAGCGGTCTTTGTAGGTCTTCGTCACCTCGGCGCGCCGCTCGGGTGTCATGTCGGCGGTGAGCACCTGGTTCTCGAGGCGCTTGTCGAGGCCGTCCCTGGCCAATTGGCGCAGCGCTTCTTCTTCCGTGCGGTCGCCGGTTTTGGGCGAGCGCGGCAGGATAGGCTTGCGTTCCTCGACTTTAAACGCGCAGCGCTGGGCGATGATGAGGGTGTTTTGGATCGCCTCGGGGATATCGGCGAAGAGTTTCGTCATCTCCGCCGCGCTTTTGAAACGATGGTTGGGCGTGAGGCGGCGGCGGTTGTGGACCGAGACGAAGGACTTCTCGGCCATGCAGATGAGCGCGTCGTGGGCCTGGTACATGCCCTCGTCGGCGAAGTAGCAGTCGTTGGTGGCCACCATCGGAATATCGAGCGCGTAGGCGAGATCGAGCAGGCCGGGTTCGATGCGCTCCTCGGCTTTGATGCCGTGGCGCATGAGTTCGATGTAGAGGCGGTCCGGAAAAATTTGCTTCATCCGGCGCAAGGTTTCTTCCGCTTTGCTGCGCTGGCCGTCGAGCAGATGACGGCCGACGGCGCCTAAAGGACCACCCGTGAGCGCCAGCAGGCCTTCGCTGTGTGTCTCGACATCGGCCCAGGAGATCTGCGGCGTTTCGCCGCTTTCGGTTTCGAGGAAGGCCTTGCTGGTGAGCTTCAGGAGGTTGGCGTAGCCTTTTTCGTTCTGCACCAGCACCACCAGAACATCGGGCTCCGGCAGGCGGGCCGACTGGCCGTGGCCGGGGGTGTTCGTATCCTCGCGCCGCACGGAGAGCTGGCAGCCGACGATGGGCTGCACGCCGTTCTTGGTGCACTCGATGGAGAATTCCAGCGCGCCGAAGAGGTTGCGCGTGTCCGTGAGCGCGACCGCGGGCATGTCGTTGGAAACGCATAAGCCAACGAGTTTGCCGACTTTGATGGCCCCTTCCGACATGGAGTAGGCCGAGTGGACGCGCAGGTGAACGAACGGGGCGTGGGTCATGGGAGGAAGATAGGGCGTGATACGGCGAAGGTCACGCTTCTCTGCACCCACCCTCCGGGGGATTTCGACAAAAATCGCAGTGCGATTTTTATCGAAATTATCCACAGGCCGTTGAGCGGCACGCGGGAGAGGGAGAATTGCCGGCTCACGCAGACGTGCAGCGGCGTCCGGCGCGGTCGCTAGGCGGAGTCGTCGCGCACACGATCCGCTTTTGGTTCCTCGGGAGCGGACCGAGGCGGCGGCGGCGGCTTTAGCAGGCGGTCTCCGATCACAGGATCCTGACGGAGGATATATTCGGCAAACGCCGACAGCACGGGCGTTGTGTCCGGCCCCCAGTAAGACCCCTTCGCGGGACGAATAAGATTGATGCCGCGCAAGCGGCGCAATCGATCTAAGCGTTCCCGTTCAAGCGGGGACAATTGCCTATCCTTTCGTTCTTGTTCGTTGGGGTCGTTTTCCTGCTTGATTCGAACGAACCCAAGGCGCTGGCCTTGCCGTTCCCGCTTTGGGTTCGTCTCATCCGGAAGAGCGCCTTCCACCTCCAGGAACAAGTCGTTGGCAGAGATCGTGCGCCCCCGTTTCCATTCATTGTAGATCGCCTGAAATATTCGAAGGTCTCCGTCGGAGATGTGCTGAGAGGCGTCGAGCGTTTCTTGCAGAATATCGTCCACAACATATTTCGCCTGCCCCTCGGTCATTTTGAACTCGATGGCGCCGCGTCCAAAATCCAGGGCCGCAATCGATACGACCTTCGTCACGAGGCGGTCGATAAGCTCGAAAATCCGTTTGGTGTTGTGGTAGAGGAAAAACCCGAGAATGACCGCATAGGCCAGCGGGGTTATTTGCCCGGCCAGCACGCTGAAGGGGTTCACGCCGTTGTCGGCCATCGGTGCTCCTTAAAATGCCGCATTGTGACGCAATGTCATCTGCGAGCACTAAAAGTGCGCACCTCTCGCGTTCAGCAAGTATACACGGATTTTCCGTTGATGCCTGCGGCTCCCCTTTCAAATCTATAATTCAGGGCGCTTCTTGACGGGGGGCGCGGGTCCCCAACGAAAGGCCTGGATAAAGGCGTCCAGGGGCGGGTAAATTGGCCCACCCGTCCTCGCGGCGGGTAGGCGATTTTTTGGAACTGGGACCTCTTTTGAAAAAGTTCGGCCGCGACAGTCTTGGCAGCGTGGAGATCTACCTGGCCGAGCCCAACGAACAGGTGCGCGAAGGGATGCGCGGCATCATGCGCGATTACGGCATGAAGCGGACCCGCTCGTTCGCGCGCATGGGCGATCTCGTGAACGCGATCAAAGAATCCCCGCCGGACCTTCTGATCGCCGCCGACGACACGGACCCGAAGCTGTTCGACATGATCCGCGATATCCGGCACAGCCGGATCGGGGTCAATCCGTTCATCATGATCAGCCTCATGGTGAAGGCGGAGGCCGACGGGGTCGCGGTGAAGCGGGCGATCCTGGCGGGCGCCGACGACGTGCTGGTGAAACCCGTGGCCCCGGCCAAGATGCTGGACCGCGTGGCCCATGTGACGATGAACCGCCAGCCGTTCATCGTGACCAACGACTATCTGGGCCCGGAGCGGCGCACGGCGTCCCCCTCCCGGCCCTCCAACATCCGCCAGCTGGATGTGGTGAACACGCTGCGCGACACCATCGAAGGCCGGCGCATGAGCTCGGGCGAGCTGCTCCGCGCGGTGCAAGCGAATATGAACGAGGTGATGGCGGCGCGCCTGGATTCCAACGGCCTGAAACTGGCCTGGGTGTGCGGCACCATCTTGAAGGCGTACCAGGAAAAGCGCATCGATCCGGCGCTGCATGAGCAGCTTCTGGTGCTGGTGAGCGTGCTGGAAGACGCGGGCCGCACGGCCCATGCGCTGCGCGAGCCGGACCTGTCGGCCATTTGTATTCAAATGGCGCGCCAGGTGGAGGAAATGGCCGAGGAATACGCGAACCCGACCAGCCTTCAATTGGGGACCATCGAGAAACTGTCCAAGGCGTTCGAGATGGCCCGGGCCGCGAAGGCGGCGGCGGGGTAATCGCCGAGACACCGGCGTTCCGCGATAATTATATCAGTGATCTGATATAATTATAGCCGGCCGCCGGCGCGGCGCGCCAGGGCGGCGTTGAACCGCGCGAAGGCGGCCGGGATCTGCGACGCATTGTATCCCATGTCGGCGACGGTGGCGGTTTTCAGTTCAATCCCCGCGCCCAGGCGGCCCACTTCCAGCGCGCCGAACTGCAGGCTCGCGCCCTTGATGGCGTGGCCGATCTTGCGCGCCGCGGGGATATCGCCGGCGGCGAGCGCCACCTCCAATTTCACGATGTAGTCGGAGATATTGTCCTGGAAGGTGAGGATCGCCGCGTTCATGACATCCGCGCCGAGCGCGTCCTCGAGGTCCCTGAACAAGGGTTCGTCGAAAAAATCGCGCGCCTCGCCCGGCGCGCGTTCAGCGCGAAACGCAAACCCTTTCGTCTCGATCGCCTCGAACAGGGTGGGCCAGTGCGCGGGCTTGGCGACAATCTGGCTGACCCCCGCCGCGAGGTAGGCATGGCGCTGGTCTTCCGTCAGGCCGGCCGTGAGCGCGACGATGGGGATGCGGGACGTGGGCGCGGGGAGCGCGCGGATGGCGCGTGTCGCCTCGACCCCGTCCATGACAGGCATGTGCATGTCCATGATCATGACGTCAAAGACGCGCGCCTGCACGGCGTTCAAGGCCGCCAGGCCGTTCTCGGCCACAACGACGCGGTGACCGCGGCGGCCCAGCATCTCGCGCATCAGATCGCGGATGGCCTCGTTGTCCTCGGCCATCAGGATCTCCAGCGCGCGCCGGCCGGCTTCGGGCGCGACAGGGGGCTCCGCGCGCGCCGTCACGGGATGGGCGGAAAGCTCGAGCGGCACCGCCACCGTGAAGGTCGAGCCTTTACCGACCCGAGAGCTGACGGTGAGTTCGCCGTTCATTTGCGCGGCAAGACGGCGGCTGATGACAAGG